>JAGLZG010000207.1 GCA_023131705.1 Nanobdellota archaeon | reverse complement strand
TTATATCTTTCACCAAGCTTGTCAGAGCCATTCTCTATGCTATTTGTTAATATAGTCAATATATAGATTACCTGAACCACATATATTCCAACAACTATCTGGAAATAGTAGGTAGGGATACCATCCCCGAACATGGTTGCAACTCCTCCAAGCCCTGCAGCCTCTCCACCCCCTTCTTTTGGAAAGAGATTTCCGAGCTTTCCAAGTATTGAGGTTACCATTGATGTTATGCCAATAACAATAGCTGTTATTACAGGGGTTAAAAACCTTATCTGGGATTTCATAGAGGATATTATCTCTGCCATTAAATCATTTAACCTCTCATCAACCCTGTGAATCTCTTTTATGTATCTGGCTATATTGAGCAGCGCCTGCGCAGCAATCTTTGGGCCTTTTTTAACACTCTCAATCAAAACCCTCATTGAACTCTCTATTATTCTTGAAGGAAAATAAACCAAAGCGCCTGTTTTAGGATTAAAGATTGCCATCTTTACAGACATTCCAAGCTTTCTTATATTCATGCTGACAACCTGAAAAAAAGAACCTGAGATTGTTCCCTCCATTGTTGAGGCAACTCTTTCAAATGCGAGTTCTGCAGGTATGCCATCCCCCAACCTGTTTCCCAACTGAAATAAAGCAGAGGCAAATTCTTTTTCCAGCTTTTTTGAGTTTTCCCTTATCTTTATTACATTTCTTGAACGAAGCTTAAAATAAAGACCTAATCCCAGGCCTATACCCAACGGTATGAACAAACTAAGAATTGTTGCCCCTATGCCAAAAGGGCCAATTATTTTCCCGTATAAGGGGCTATTTGTATCTTCTGTAGTGCTAACTTTATACCCGATGAGATATGTTTTTGCGTTTTCTTCTGTATAACTGTTGATGGTTCCCCACTTGTTATTTGAATCTTTTATTATGTCAAAGCCCGGAGAAAAGAGATGCATTAAAATCGGTGTCAGCCCTATCAAGATAAATAAAACAGCTATAGAAACACTGAACCATAGAGGATTTATCTTTAGGTGCAATGGGCCCAGGTTAACTAATATGTTTTTGTATTTTTTAAATTCTGGGTTTGTTTCAGATATATCAGTATCACCATAACCTGTTGGCCTTGTTGACATTATGTTTTTAGCAAGATAAAATACTCCTAATGGCAATAGGATATTATATAATGTTGCAAGATAATACCACTTTACACCTTCCATAAAGCTGACAACCAATGGGAGAACAACCAATCCTAAGATTGGCATTACAACTCCAAGCATATGAAGCATTGTTATGGGGCTTTGCAGGTTGTGGGCATAGTGAAGCATTTTTTCGTATGTTTCTTCAAGCATTACATCCAGTGATTTGTCCAATAATTCAACTCTTCTTGTTTCTGAGCTTTCATATAAGGATGATTCTATCAGATGGAAAGCTTCTATAAACTCCATATTCCACTTACGCCATGTAACCAGATAATTATCAAGGCTTTCTTTTATTGATCCATATTTTTCTGTTTCAACATCCCACAGGATCTTTTTTAGATCAAGGCTTAGAGGGGGAGCGAGATGCTCTGCTGCAAAATTAATCGCATTCTCAAGGTTTGATGTATGGCGCATATATGTAACAACATAGAATATGGACAAAACCATCTGGTTAGAGGCCTTCATACGCCAGTTGTTTGCTATCATACTTGGCAGGGTTGCCAGAGGGCCTATAAGCAAGAGGCCTATAAACAAAGAGATTACAATAAAGAACATTCCTTCTGTTAATAATAAACTCAGAATAATTGAGATAAGTATAAATGCTACTGGGCCAAGTATGGAAAAAGATACAATACCTGTTGGTGTTATGTTAAGATGGGATATTCTTATTGATTCATTTAATGCTTCTTCTTTTTCCTTGTTTGCCTTTATTTTCAGTAATTTTTCGCTGAAATTACAACATTTCTCATATATGCTGAGGTGCTTTGGTATATACTCTTTTTTAAACTCCTGGTATTCTCTTGAAAATATAACTTTAGAGCCTCTTTCAGCAGGTATATTCAGCTGTTTTTCTATCTTGGACCTATATTTGTCCAGTAATTCAATCATTTCTTTTCTTGAGATTTCAGGCATTTTAGCTTTAGATTATTTTCTTTTTCTTTATAGATCTCTTAAGCCATTCATTCCAGTCAAAGAATATCTTTTTGCTGTCTAAGGCCCCGACTTCTTCCTTTACCCTGTCAGATATCCTATGGAATTCATCATTGCACTGAATAACGAATTCTGCTTCCAGCAAACGCGGTATTTTTGCTTTTAGGGCTGTATTAACCAATGTTTCCTTTGTTTTTGCCCTTAGAAGTATGTTATCCCAGACAGCATCCCAGTTTCCTGCCCACTCCTTGACATTTCCTGCTATTGCTTTCAGAATATCAGAATCACCATTCATTATATCTGATGACGGCTCAAGATTATCTGACCTTGCATCATATTTCATTAAATCAACAAATCCTTTTTCAAGCAAAGGGTCATTTTCCCAGAATTTTCTTATCTCTGTTATTTGGGTTACCCTTCTCACCCTATGCAGACCATCTGCTGACCTTACCGGATTTGCAACTATTGCTATGTCTGTTGCCTTGAAGCTTGTTTTTTGAACCCCTAAATCATTTACAACCCTATCATATATTCCATATGGCGAGTCTGCGTGTATTGTTCCTGCAACAACATTTGCCATTGCCCCTATACGCATTGCTTCATAAAGTGCCCTGGCTTCGACAGATCTTACTTCTCCTACAATCAGACAGCTGTCTCCCATTCTCAGGGTTGTTCTTATTCCTTCATCTGCTGAAACCTCTGTTGTGCCTTTTGTCATTGCTGATGCAACCTTCATTGACTGGATATTATACCCCATTTTTCTTAATGGAGATGTAGGCAGTTCCAGTGTATCCTCAATTGTCATTATCCTGTATTTTCTCATTATTTCCACAAGTATTGCACTAAGAAAAGATGTTTTTCCTGATGACCTTGTTCCTGCAATAAGCATTGTTCTTGAGCCATCCACTATAAAAGATATTATGCCTGCTGCCAGTGGATTTATCATTTTGTTTGAAATAAACAAGGGCAGGGTCCATGGCCTGTCCCTATGACGCCTGAATGCGTATGCCAAACCTGAGGGATTTAGAGGCGGTGAAATGACAGCTACTCTGCTTCTTACCTTAGGCAGCACCAGCTCTGTATCAAGGATTGGGTTTGCCTCATCCAACGGCCTTCCAGAAATCATCCTAAGCTTTGAGGCCCAGGATTCTGCTTCCGGGACAGTTGGTATGATGTTTGTTTTGCAGTCTGCATAATCTGCATGAACAATAAACATAGGGGTTTGGCCCATTGGGCTGTTTATTGTTATGTCCTGAACTTTTTCATCCTGGAGCAGGACTTCTATTAAACCAAATCCTACTGTATATCTTACCAAAATACCTGTCAGTTCATCAATCTCTTTTGGCTTTAATCTTATTTTTTTGTAGTCACAGAGCTCTTCTATCAGGTCATGGCCAACTTTGTAGAAAACGTCCCTCATTCTTTCAGGGTCGACAAACTCTGATTTTTTTGGCTTATGCTCTGCCATTATTTTTCTTGCCATATCAAGTATATCATATTTTTGCTCTGTCAGCTTAAATTCAGGGGGTATAATATGATAAAGGTTTTGGACAGAGTCTGGAAGAGAGAATATTGTTATTTCAGTGTTTCCTATTGAATAGGCATCAATCTCTTCTGCTTCTTCAGGATAAGATGACATCAGCTTTGTAAACATAAAATCCGGCTTTATAAGAGAGGGAAGTATTTTTCTATAGATACTTCTGTCTCCCATCCTGTATCCAACTAAGTCTGGTTTTGAAATTGAGATTAACTTTGTTTTTGCCAATAACTCCCCTATATATCCGAGCAGTGAGATGTATTGTTCAGTTGACTTTATAATGGTTGAATCCTGTATTTTTTCTATTTTTATTTTTTCTC
>JAGLZG010000206.1 GCA_023131705.1 Nanobdellota archaeon | reverse complement strand
GCCCCTCCATTGAGAAAATATCTTTGATTTTTACACCCTTTATCTCCTCAAATTTTGCAACATCTATTTTATTTCTCAGAGCCTTCTCCAGGTTAGCATTAACACTGATCAGATTCTCTTTCTGCTGCTCTGTCATGTAGTTCTCCTCATACCATTGAGAGTAGGCTGCCCTGTGTACCATGAATTGAGATACATCCAGAGCCTCAACAGAATCTGCATATAAACAGAAATTGAATCCCATTGAGAATGCTGATCCGTCAACTTTCACAACCTTAGATCCAGGAAATTCCATGAATTTTGCAACCATTCCCCATCCATGATTGACATCTCCTCCAGGAGTATTCAATCTCACAATTAAATTATCACCTTCAACTGCATTGATAGCTGTGATAAAATCAATTGATGATTCAGAATAAATTTGACCGTATAATAATACTTCTTCCATATGAGTTGCTAAATTAATATCATGTTGCAGTTATCATTTTTATTTTCCACACTTAATGGAAAAAATTTCCCATATTTGCCATATGAAAAAACGTGAAATCAGAGTGACAGGAGTGCCAGATAAAATCAGCGACCAATTAAAAGCAATTGCTCACAATTCAGGAATCACACTATCACAGCTCCTCAGACCAAAACTCAGAGAGATTGCTGATGAGTATCCTGAAAACATGAAACAAAAATCTGATGATTAATTATCAGATTTTTCATCAGTATCATCAGTGGTTTCCATTTCTGGCTCCTCCACTGTGATCCCTAGATCCTTTGATTTTTCCAATTCCTTTGCAAACTGATTCATATTTGATACAGAATCCCCTGCATTTAATGCCTCTGTTGCCTGTTCAATTGTAGTGAGAGGGATGCTCTCTGCTTTATCTCCCAGTTTTGCTCTCTCAGCTTTCACCTCCTTTAGAGGATCTATATGAGGGAACATTGTTCCTGTATATCTGGCTCTCCTGTATCCATCAACTATCAACTCATTATCAGCTGCAAATGCAGAGAGATATCCAGGTGCCTGGATGTTGCTCATTAGGATCTGGATGTGCAGCCAGAAATTATATATGGGCTGATAAAATTGAAATCCAAACTCTTTCCTGCCCACTGTCATTGTATGCTCCCAGTCTTTAGTGGCTGTCCTGGATGCACTAAAGGAATCATTATAAATTGAAAATGCAACATTAGGGGGAATCCCTACAGCTGCACACATGATATCAGAATTGGTACTATAAAACTCCTTAAAAAATAACTCATTCTTAGATTCCAGAGCTTTCAATTCTGAATCCTGAGGCATGTTAAAAGTTGCTTTGTTTGTTGTTGCTGCAACTGTATTGGCTAACTGATCCCCCAGGGCATCCTTTGGGAGATCTGATTCTGCTCCTGATGTTCCATTAGCATCAAATGCTGATGCCATTTGAGATGCTAATGGGCTCTCTCCTGAGGAGTGAGTGCCATGAACAATCTGATATGCAATTTTTGCTCTCTCCTCTGCAGATCCCACCGCTGCCTCCTTATACCTCTCCAGTTTTTTCATTGTCTCCAGGGATGTTGCAATCACTGGCAACCCTCTCATATTATCTGCTCTATATTTTGAGCCATAAACCAGGAATGCAGTGA
>JAGLZG010000205.1 GCA_023131705.1 Nanobdellota archaeon | reverse complement strand
CCTCCAAACCTTATGCTGTCCACATTAGGAACATAGTAATCAAAACTATAACCATGGTAAAGCAAAATATCAAATCCACTAAAATCATTGGAAGACTGTATATTGACTATGGCAGGGTTGCTGACCATTATTACATTTTCCAGTTCCCATAAAGCTTTTGAAAAATCCTTGTAGAGTTCTGGTTGAGGTTCTGCTATTCTGAGCGCGTCATGGTTTCCAGGACATATTATCAGTTTAATATGATGTGGGATTTTTTTTAATATTCTTGCGCACTCTTCGTATTGCTCATAGATATCTTTTATAACTAATTCATCCTCCTGTCCGGGATAAATACCACAACCATCAACTAAGTCCCCCACTATAAATATATATTTTATTTTTTTAGCGAGTTCTTTTTGTTTATCAGAACCAACTTCGTAATTCAGCCATTTAATAAACTTATCCAGGTTTTCTCCTAAAAAATTATCTGAGCCAACATGAAAATCAGATAAAAAAACAGCGCAAACATCATCCTTTGCCTTTTTTATTTCTTTGCCAGAAGGTACATCAGGCCATACTACATTATTTGCAAAAACAATATTTTCACCATTAACACCTACTACACCAATAACTTCGTCCAGGACAATATCTTTTGCTAATTTAAACATATCTGGTTTAGTTTTATTGACCAAAACTTTCATAGAACCTGTTTTGTCTTCAACAGTCAGTATTAAGTTATTGTTTTTTGTAAAAATTTTATCAGATACAATGCCTATTAATGATATATTGTCCTTTTCCCTTTTGGCTTTTATTCTGTTTATAGACATTAGATTCTGCAGTTCCTGTCTTTTTTGCAGCAGGTTTTCCATAAAATCAAACCTTTTGTTAAAATAAGAAACAAAATCCTGGACCACCCTCTTTTTAGGCTTATCTTTGTAAGAAAATACAATTTTTACTTTATTTTCTTCCTCTTTTTCAGCTGGTTTTTCTTTTTTTTCTTTTTCCAGATAATTAATAAACTTATTATATAATTTTTTGTCTCCTTTTTCAGCCATAACAAGTGATTTTTCAAACTCCTTCCAGTTTATATCTAAATTGTCTATTTTGGTCAATAATTCTTCAATATCCTTATCCAGAACTAAAAAAGAATCTGACTTTATCTTATCCTTTAGTATATTATAGAAAATATCGATATCTATCTCTTTTTCAATAAATTTATTTATGACTTCCTTGTTAAGCAATATATTTTTACTTAAAAAAAAGTCAATTATTTCTTTTTCATCTTTCATTTTAGGTAAGAAGGATTATTCTTAATGATTTTAAGATATACCTAATCCTTCCTCTAATATCTGTTTTATTTTTATGTTTGTTGACTGTGGTGTTGCCAGGGTCATCTCTCTTGTTCTTCCGTATCTTCCTTTTGATATCACCTTTGCATTTATTATGCCCAACATATCTAATTCTGCTATAATGTCACTTATTCTTCTTTGTGTCAGTGGCTTTAATCCCACCTCTGAACATAATTTTTTATATATTTCATAAGTTTCCCCGGTTAGTATTACATTTTTGTTTTTCATATAAATAAGAAGTATGGAATATAGAGTCACCTGGAATTGTTTTGGCTGTGATATTATAGAATCCAGAACCCGGTCGTGCTCTATTTTGTCCTCTGCCTTGTCGATGTGCTTTATTTTTAGTTTTTCAGAGCCATCTCTTTCTGCTAACTCACCTGCAACTCTTAACAAATCTAATGCCCGCCTGGCATCTCCATGCTCTTTAGCAGCATAAGCAGCACATTTTTCAATGACGCCCTGGCCTAAAGCTCCTTTTTTAAATGTGTTTTTAGACCTATACCTCAATATATCCTGTATTTCCAATGCATTGTATGGCGGGAATAATACATCTTCTTCTGACAGGCTGCTTCTGACTCTTGGGTCTATGCAATCAATAAACCTGGAATTGTTTGATATCCCGATAAGCGATATTTGTGATTTTTTTAATTCTTCATTAATCCTTATTAGGTTGTATAGTATCTCATCCCCTGTTTTTCCTATTAATTGATCTATCTCATCTAAAATTAATATTAATAATCTTTTTTCTTTATCCAAAACATTAAAAAATATATTATAAACCTCATCAGTTGGCAGCCCTGTTGAAGGAATTTCTTTTCCAAACTCCCTTGCAAGCTGCGCTACCAGCCTGTACTCTGTATCTGCTACTTTTTTTAATTTACAATTAATATAGATAATTTTTAATGGGATTTTTTGTTTTTCAGTTACTTTAATCATATTTTCAATTATATATTTTATAGAAACAGTCTTTCCTGTTCCTGTTTTACCATATATAAATATATTTGAAGGCCTTTCCAGTTTCAGGCTGGGTGAAATTATCTCTGCTATTTGTTTTATCTCTGAATCCCTGTGTTTTATTATATCCGGGATATAATTTGTTTGCAGGCAGGCTTTGTTTAAGAATATATTATTATTTTTAAGAATTTTTTCAAAAAATCCTGTTAACCCTTTTTCTGCCATATAAACCCAGAAATCTGATATTTATATATAAATTTTGTTATAAACTAAAACATACACCCCTTGATTTCTATTGGAAAATATAGTTTGAAAAAGATAAGATTTGTTTTGTGTTTTTTGTAACATATATTATATA
>JAGLZG010000204.1 GCA_023131705.1 Nanobdellota archaeon | reverse complement strand
CTAATATCATTACACAATAAGTCCTTTTATGAGCTGAAACATCTGTTTTGGCCTTGATTAAAAGATACCCTTGTGTAATACAGCCCTTCACGAGAGTACTCAATGGAGCTGTCGCTAAATGCAAGCTATGAGCTTGGGAGTTAGTGTTAAGGGCAACAAATTCATATTTACACTTTAAAAAAGTAAATAAGTATAAAATAGGATAAGTTTATAATAAATTCACTTTAAATTCATTTATTTCATTAAATAGGGTTTATTTGGGTTAAAAAAGCCTAAAATAGGCTTATTTGACTTAAGAATATATTGAACTTGTTCTATTTTAGTATTAAAATTAGTTAAATAATACACATAAAGAGTGTAAATAGGGGGTTAAATAAAATGGGAAAAATAGCGCCAGTAAGTTCAAAATACATAATTCACGCTACAATAGATATAGAAGGCGTAGTTGACAAACCTGATGTTATAGGGGCAATATTTGGCCAGACAGAGGGTTTGCTGGGAGCTGATTTAGAGCTAAGAGAGCTCCAAAGAAGCGGTAGAATAGGAAGAATAGAAGTTGATATTGCAACAAGGTCTGGAAAAACACAAGGTGCAATTACCATACCTTCAAGTTTAGATAAATCAGAAACAGCCATTGTAGGAGCTGCTTTGGAAATAATCCAGAGAATTGGTCCCTGCAATGCCAAGATAAAAATAGAAAACATAGAAGACGTAAGAGTAAGTAAAAGAAAGTTTGTTATAGGGAGAGCAAAAGAGCTGCTTAAAAACCTGATGGATAATGTTATCCCGGACAGCCAGGGAATAACAGATGAAGTTGCTTCCTCTGTAAGGGTCATGGAGATAAGAGAATATGGCAAAGACAGGCTGCCGGCAGGCCCTTCAATAGATGACTCAGATGAAATCATTGTAGTGGAAGGCAGGGCAGATGTTCTTAATATGCTTAAGCACGGAATAAAAAATACAATAGCAATGAACGGAACATATGTTCCGCAAACAATAATAGAGCTAAGCAAAAAAAAGACTATCACTGTTTTTGTTGATGGAGACAGGGGTGGAGACCTGATGGTAAGGGATTTGCTTAATGTAGCTGATATTGACTTTGTTTCAAAAGCCTCTCTTGGCATGGAAGTGGAAGAACTGGCAAAAAAAGAGATCCATAAAGCACTAAGAGCAAGAGTTGCAGCAGAGCAGGTTAAGATGGAGATACCAAAAGATAATGGAAAAGAAGAACAGGAAAGAAAACCTGCTTTCTCAAGACCCTCTCCGAGATTTATTCCGAGAGAAAAGAGAAACTACGCAAGACCTCAAAGACCGGCTTATAATGCTGGTGCTGCAAAAAAAGCGGTTCCAACTGAAAGTGAAAAACAAAAATTCTCAACAATGCTTGAGGGTCTGATAGGAACAAGAGGAGCTTATATACTTGATGACAAGCTTAACATTCTTGGAAAAGTGCCTATAACAGAACTGGCAACAACAGTAAAAAGCCTCAGCTCTGGTATACATGCTATTGTCTTTGACGGCATTATAGAAAAAATACTTGTTGAAATAGCAGAAAGATCAAATATAAAATATTTGGTGGCTATGGATACAAAAGTAAAACCAGAGACAACAAACATCAGTATTCTGACAAACAAGGATTTATAATTTTTTATTTTTATTTTTTTATTTTAAAAAAATTTATATAGGGAAGGGTGTAACTATTAACATGATTGCTAACATAGATTTACTTTTAGTAGTGATTTATTTTATTATAGTCCTGATTATTGGGATATTGGCTTCTAAAAAAGAAACTAAAGAAGGTTTTTTAATTGCAGATAGAAAAGTAAATGCAGTAAATTTAAATGCAACAATATCTGCAAGTTTAGCAGGTGGGGGAATTTTAGCTGCTTATATAGCTTTAGTCTATCTTAAGGGATTAGCTGCAATTTGGATTTTTATTGGAGCTTCTCTGGGCATATTAATTTTTATACCTTTTGCTAAGAAGATAAAAAGAGCTGGTGACAAAGAAGGGCATTATACAATGCTGGATTTCTTATTCTCCAAATTTGGTAAACAGAACAACCTAATAGCAGCTTCTTTATTATTTTTAATGTTTTTAGCATTAATATTGGTTGAATTAATAATTGGTGGAAAAATTCTTTCAATAATTACAGGACTGCCTTATTGGTTATCAGTTATTATTGGGGCTTCTGTTGTATTAATTTATCTCTTGCTTGGTGGTTTTAAATCTGTAGTTAAAACTGATGTATTTCAATATTTATTATTATTTTTATTTGTTATACTAAGCTGGTTTTTATTAACAGGAACAAAGATAGAAACTTCTCAGCTAAACCTCTTCTCAATAAGTGCTGTAGAAATAATTGGTTATGTTATAATGGGTATTTTTATAATTTTTGTAAGCGCTGATGTTTGGCAAAGGGCTTATTCTGCAAGAAATATAAGGACTGTAAAAAGAGGTTTTATTTTTGCAGCTATCTCCTATCTTATAATAGGTCTTTTAACAACAGCACTTGGTTTAGTGGCCAAAATTAATTTTCCAAACATAAATCCCAATAATGCTATGGTTTACAGTTTTAGTCAACTTTTACCAGCAGGCTTTTTAGGTATTGGTTTAGTTGCATTATTTAGCGCAGTTATGTCTTCTGCTGACACTGGAATTTTTGTAACTTCTTTATTCTTCTCAAGGGATTTAGTTTCAAAATATAAAAAACTCTCAAAGGAAGAACTTATTAGTTTAACAAAAAAATCAATTTTTGTTTTAACATTAATTGCTGCGCTTATTGCTATTTTTATACAAAATTTAGTATTTGTTGTTTATACAATGTATAATTTTGCTTTAATTCTTGCACCGGCAGTAATAGGCTCATTTTATTTCAATCTCAGGAAAAAAGCAATTATGTTAAGTTTAATTCTGGGGATTCTATCAGCAATTATAATTGTATCTACAGGTCAATTAACAGCAGAAATGACTGTAATTCCTTTTTTAATATCTGCTATATCTCTTCCAATTGGACAAAAGATATTTAAAATTTAGAACATAAAATAAAAATTTATTTGATCTAATTAATCACTAAAAGAGGAAGGAAAATGATAAGGGATATTATTAAAGATATAGATAGAAAGTGTGAGTTTCCAAAAGTAATTGAAAAACTATTCAAAAACAGATTAACTAATAATCAACAGGAAGAACTATTTTGGAGGTTAGTACATGCAACAAGATACGCATGTCTTCTGGATTACTATCACGAAACCAATAATATTCTATATTTACATGAAGGACAAAAACAAAAAGAAAATCTTTTTTCAAGACTCCCGAATAAAACAAGATATAATCTAGAGGATATCGAGAATAAAATAATCAGCTTTTTTCAATATGAAAAAGAAGTTATAGCAAAAATTGAACAACAACATATTTTTTCAGATAAAGATATCAAGAATTATATTAAAAAAAGATCATCTGATTCAATATATTATGAAATGATTATAGAAGATTTTATTCCAGATAATGATATCCCAAGCAACGCATTAAGATGTCAATTGGCATTATATGATGTTTTAAAGGATTTATCTGATTACGAGAATGATTTACAAGATAGACATCCAAATATTTTAGTGATGTTATTATTATCTAAAAAAATAACAAAATTTCCTACTTCTTCTCTAGAAACATTATGCAAAGTAAAAACAGAAATTAGACAAATAGCTGATTCGCTAAAAAAAGAAGGATTATCTGAACCAAAGATAAGAAGTTACCCTCTTCTTATAAAAGACATAGAAGATAAATATCAAAAATTAACAAAAGAAGCTAATTAGGCGAAAGATATTTAAGTATAGATTTATTTAAATTATAATTATGTTAAAACTATACAACACACTAACAAGGAAAAAAGAAATATTCAGGCCAATTAAAAAAGGTAATGTTGGTTTATACACCTGTGGACCTACTGTCTATGATTTTGCCCACATTGGAAACTTCAGAGCATATATGGGTTCTGATATTCTAAGGAGGTATCTTGAATACAAAGGATATAAAGTAAAGCATGTGATGAACCTGACAGATGTTGATGATAAAACAATAAAAGCAAGCCAATCTCTAAATATCAAACTGGATGATTACACTAAAAAATATAAAAAAGCATTTTTTGATGATATTGATACTTTAAACATAAAAAGAGCAGATATTTTTCCAGAAGCAACAAAACACATTAAAGAAATGGTTGCTCTAATTAAAACATTGTTAAAAAAAGGCTATGCCTACAAAGGAGATGATGGTTCTATCTATTATGATATCTCTAAATTCAAGGATTATGACAAATTATCCCGCATAAAAATAAAAGAACTCAAAGCAGGAGCAAGAGTTAGTCAGGATGAATATGAAAAAGATAATGCCTCTGATTTTGCCCTATGGAAAGCATGGGATAATGATGACAAAGATGTTTTTTGGGAAACCGAACTTGGAAAAGGAAGGCCTGGTTGGCATATTGAGTGTTCAGTTATGTCAATGAAATATTTAGGAAATCATTTTGACATTCACACAGGAGGAATTGACCTAATCTTTCCCCATCATTCAAACGAAATAGCGCAGTCAGAAGCAGCAACAGGTGAAAAATTTGTTAATTACTGGTTTCATAATGAATATATCTTAGTAGATGAAAAAAAGATGAGCAAAAGCTCTGGCAATTTCTTTACACTAAGAGATTTAGTCAAAAAAGGCTATGACTCAAGGGCAATAAGATATGCTTTGTTGAGCACACACTATAAAGTTCCTCTAAACTTTACATTTAAAGGATTGGATTCTGCCAAAAACTCAATAGAAAGGTTTGATAATTTTATCCTGAAATTACAGAATGAAAAAAGCAAAAAAGACAATAAAAATATTGATAAATTAATAAAAGAAGTTAAAGTAAAGTTTGAAAAAGAGATGGATGATGACTTAAATATTTCTAATGCTTTAGCAGCTGTCTTTGGATTCATGAACAAAATAAATAAGGAAAAAATAAGCAAAAAAGACGCTGAAAAAATAGTGGATCTTATGAAAGACTTTGACAAAGTCTTTGGAATCCTAAAAACAGAAAAAGAAAAGATAAGCAAAGATATCAAAGAGCTTATACAAAAAAGAGAAGAAGCAAGAAAAAACAAAGACT
>JAGLZG010000203.1 GCA_023131705.1 Nanobdellota archaeon | reverse complement strand
CAAGACTTTACACTCCTGGAGTTTATACACTTCCTGCTTATACAGATCCTAGTGATGGAACAATTACCCTGGCTGAAGGTGTATATGTATTTGCAAAAGAAGCAGATGGTACAGGTCCTTTAGAAAAGTATACTATTGCAGGCGCAAACTATAACCTAACAAATAACTCAATAAACTATGTTGTAGCAACCTATACTGCTGGTAGCCCTGTTATTTCAGCAAGTACCTGTAGAGATTGTATTAATCAGACCACAGTTATCCCTATCTATACTATATACAGAGCAGATAATGAACTCAGTATTATAGACTGGGATTATGGTGCAAAGGCTATGGCCAATAAACTCTCTGATAGGTTTGTCAGAACTGATAGATTTAAAACAGAGATAGGCGCATTTGTACTTAGTGAACAAGCTGTAAGAAAAGTAATCTGTACTGGTGGTGGACTATGGACTGGGCATGCAAGGAATATTCTCAATGCAGTTGATTCATCAGTAGATGACAGTGCCTACTTATGGTATCACCTTGCTGGTGTATGGACCAGAGTTGAGATAACTCAATATAATAATACACAGTATGATGATGGAACTAACTTACAAACAGTATTACCTAATCAGTATGCTGTTAACTGGGTATTTAGATGTGCTGACATAAATTATGATAGAGGATATATTGTTCTTGGCAGCTCATCTTTATCCTTAGCACAGGCGCAGCAAAGCACTGTTCCTTCTGATCTTCCAGGATGTTTAGAAACTAGTGCCTTTCTTGTAGGTAGGATTATAGTTAAAAAAGATGATAATACAGCAACACAAATAGATTCTGCCTTTACAACAACCTTTGGTTTCTCTGCAACCACAGAGCATAATAATCTTTCTAATATTGATGGTGGAACAACAGATGAATACTATCATATGACAAGTACTCAGCATACTAATAATGCTTACTTGAATGTGGCTCAGGAATGGTCAGCAGATCAAAAGTTTCTGGCAGATCTTTTTGGAGCTGGGGGAAGTTCTAGCCTTGTCTTTGCTGCAGCAGATGAGAATGATGGTGCATGGTTATACTTTAGTGAAACTGCCAGCTATAAGGGTATGTGGTTTGATTGCTGGGGCACCACTAACTTTGTAATATCCAATGGTGATAGAACAGGTTATATAAACTTCTTAAAGCCTGACTATTTAACTCCAATGGCCAGATTCAGTACTACTTCCTTTGAAATAGATACTATAAAGGAATTAACAGGTGCTGCTGGTGTAACTATTGATGGAGTACTACTAAAGGATAATGACTTATCCTGCAATGACTTATCCTGCACTGATGTAAGCTGTTTTGATTTACACTGTAGCAACACTCAAAGAACAAATACTCTAATTGAGTATGGTGGTGGTAATGGAATAAGTGTAGAAAGTATTAAGTTTAAACTTGGAAATGAGTATCTTATTGATAATCAAAAGTTACACTTTGGTACCTCTGATGACATATCTATGTACTGGGATGGCACTGACTTTAGGATAGATGCACTCACAGCTTCAACAAAGATTTTACTTAGTAACAATGTAGATGAGATAAGCAGTGCTGGCAACCTTTTCCTCAGCCCTAACAATATTTATATAAAGCCTGGAAATGCTCTTTACTTAAATATAGGTGGAATTGGCTACATGAGACTTTACAATAACTATATGCAGGTTAGCAAGCCTACTAGATACTTAGATAATGTACAGTGCCAATTTGGTACTGGTATTGATGCTGTGATGTACTATGATAGTACAGATCTCATTGTTGACACAGATTCAGTAGGAACTGGTTCTTTAAAGGTTAATGGATTAGAGACTAGAGCAGATGGTACTGTTAATTTTGTGACACTTGCTGATGCTGCTGCAGCTAATAGCTCTATGTACTACTCTTCAGACCAATCCAAAATGGTTTGGAAAGATAGTGGAGGAACAGTAAATGTTCTTTACTAAAATAAAGCTGTCCCACATAACTATCATTATCCTCTCATGTATGATACTGCTGCAAACATCTTTCTATACACATGATACTAACAATAGACCAAACTTCACTGATTACAAAGTGATCAGGAAGGTAACTACTAGAACTATCATAAAGGAAGTACAAGTAGAGATAGTTAAGGAAGCAGAGACAGTATATGTTTACAAGACTACTATATTACCTATACATGCTGATAAAGAGTTTAAGCTTATAATAGCTGAACATGCAGGGAAACATTGGGCAAAGGCAACCATAGGAGACCTTATAATAGAAGAACAAGAAGTTATAGTATACCACAAGCCCAGGCATGAATGGGGACTTGAACTCTCCCTAAGTACACCTCTTACTAGTATAGCACTAAGAGGGATACAAGTAGGTGTAGTATATAATAACTTAAGCCTAGGTATAAGTATTAAGGATGATATAGGTTGGTATATAGGGTATAGGATCATTAGAGGTAGACACTAGCTATGCATACACCTATAAATATTCCTGATACTCTTGATATCTCACAACTCTCCAACTTCCCTATAGATATGAAGATAGCAATCTTAAAAAGACTTAAAGAAGATAAATCTTATTTCATTAGAAATATCTTAGGTATGGAATTATTCCCATATCAAGTAGACTTAGTAGATGATTTATCTAGAAAGATATGTATAGTTAAAGGAAGACAGGTAGGAATGTCTATGGCATTAGCTGCTTTAACAATAGCAGAAGCAGTTACAAGTAAATGTACTATTGCAATCATATCTCCTAGTTTAAGGCAGTCTTCATTATTGTTTAAGTATATAAAAGACTTCTTTTTCACTAATGAAGTTATATCTTATGAACTAACTAATAAGAACAGTAGGTTTACACAAACTACCATAGAACTATCCAATGGATCTATAATTTATAGCCTGCCAGCTGGTAATGATGGTAGGACTATAAGAGGTATAAGCTTGGGTAAAGGTTCTCTCTTGATATATGATGAAGCTGCATTCATACCAGATAAAGTATATGATGCTACAGATTACTTCACAGCTACAGGTGGTAGAGAGATCTTGTCATCCACTCCACTAGGCAAGCAAGGACACTTCTATGATATGTATACAGCTAATACTTATACTATACATCATATACCTAGTAAAGAGAATCCCCTTATATCTAATGAATGGATAGAGGAGAAGAGACTAGAGAAGAGTAATACTAGTTTCTTACAAGAGATCATGGGAGAGTTTACAGATGGTGAAGGATTGTTCTTTCCTTATGATATAGTACAGACATGTATAGATGCCAACATATCAATGAATCTAACTAAGGGAGAGAGGTATGTAGCTGGTATAGACTTGGGTATAGAGAGAGATCCTAGTGTACTTACTATAGGTACCTATGAAGATGGTGAACTAGTAGTTAAGTTCATTAAGTCTTATATAAAACAATCTGGTAATAGAGATAGAGAACATACCACTGTTACAGGATACCAAGATATTATCAATGATATCCTTACTATCAATGATGTGTATGGTATAGACTATATAGCTGTAGATGCTACTAATCAATCCTATGTTAGTGAAACATTAGCTAAGAGTATGACAGTGTATCCTATTAAGTTTAATAGTAGTACTACCACTGGTAACCCTATGAAGACTTCTCTCATGGAGAATCTATTAGGTTCCTTTGCAAGTCATATACTTACTATACCTAACCACAACTCTCTATTGAGACAGTTACATAACTATAGCTTTAATATAACACCTAGAGCTACATATAAGTTTAAAGAGAAGGATGAGGACTTCATAGACTCACTAGCTCTATTTGCATGGATACCTCTTAAGGGTGATCCTGATTCATTTGCTGTAATTTAAGGAGTCAACATGACACAAGACAACAAACAAGAAGAGAAAGATCTGTTTATGGTAGCAGATCCAGGTACTCAGAGATCAAGGTCTAGTACCTTTGGTACTTTCTTTGATAGTGTAGATAACTATCTAGACCTGTACCTAGAACTGTATAACAATGTTCCTGTACTAGAAGGAGCTGTCAATGCATACCAGAACTTCATTAATCCAGGATGGCATATCACCACTCCAGATAATGATCTTAATACTGTAGCAGTAACAGAGGAAGTTCTTAAGATACTTAACTTCAATGAGGTACTTAATGATCAGATCATACAGATGTTACTATATGGATTCTCTGGTTCAGAGATGGTGTTTACAGAAGACTATAGCCAGATACTTAGAATAGTACCTATATCATCTAGACAGTTAAGACTGAAGAGAGACATCTATGGTACTATAGTATCCTATCACCAGTTAGGTGGTTGGATCAACAACCAACAGACTAACCAAGATCCTTTTACCTCAGAACCTACAACAGGTTATAACAAGAATAATGATTACAGACTAGGTGGTTCAAGAACTACCAGCATACAATCAGCTGTACTGGATCCTGAGTCTATATTGTTCTTCAATAGAAAGGTATCAGAATCCAATCTATATGGTAGATCTTTATTTAGATCATTGCCTACAGTCACAAGACAGATGTTATCTATCAATGATGCTGTAGTTAAGATATATAGTAAGTATGGTAGTCCTAGGTTCCATGTGAAGTATGTACCTGCTAATGAGTTATCAGAGGCTAAGTTAAGAACTAGACTCAATACTCTTAAAGATAGGTTCTCTGATCTTGAGCATGGAGAAGACTTCTTTACAGCAGGTGATATAGAAGTATCTGTTATAGGTCCTGGATCATCTGGTGCAAGTATGACTATGGAGACATCATATATAATGATGGAGCTGTTCTCAGGCCTAGGTCTTCCTGCTGGAGTCCTTGGCTTTAACTATGGTAGCACAGAGACACACATGAAAGAACAGGTACAAGTATTACTAGGACACATACAGGCCTTGCAAACAGAAGTATCAGCCTATATAAATAGACAGCTGATGCCTAAGATAGCTATGATCTATGGTCTTAAAGAAGTTCCTGAACTTGTATTCTATAGACCTAGAATAAGAGATAGGCATAGTGAAGCAGTTGCAGAAGCAACAGAGATAAGCAATGTAGTTACTCTGTTAGAGAATAAGCTAATAACCCCAGATACAGCTTTAACCAGGCTGGACTTTCTAAGAAAACAATAAGGAGAACATAATGGCTGAAAAGAAAAACACAGATAAGTTTTTTTATCTTGAGTCAGTTGCATCAGTGGAGACTAAGGTCTCTAAGGATGATCTTGCAAAGATTAATAAGTGGACTGTAGCCAAGCTACAAGAGAGGGATGTAAGAGTGTATACAGCAATCCTTATAGATAATACTCTTACTAGGAATAACACCCTATACCCTGAGTCCTTCCAGAGAACAATTCTATCCTTACCAGAAGGAAAGGGAAGTTGGATTGGAGCGCCCATAATCTATGGTGAAAATAAAGACCATGAAACTAAGGCTAAGAACCAGGTTGGAAGAATCTTTGAAGCAAGCATGGCTAAAGGTCTCTCTGAGAACATAGGTGTCCTTGCTAGGTTCTATGTACCTACCACAGAGACTAAACTCATAGAGAAGCTTGATAGGGGTATTAATAAAGAGGTATCCATAGGGGTATCTGTAGAGTATCCTAGGTGTTCTATCTGTGGACAGAACATTAAAGAATGTGACCATGTACCTGGTAAGGAATATAACTCTGAAAAGTGTTTCATAGAGATGAATGGTAATGGCTTCTGTCAGGAAGTATCTATAGTAGCAGTACCTGGAAATGGTAATGCAAAGGTACTCAATGAAGCTCAGACAGCAGACTATGTAGCCATAGAGGCTTCTAGAGTTGAATACATAGAGACATTCCTTGGTGAGCCCATAACAGCAGAGGAGCCTTCTAATCCAGAACCTGAAGGAATGTTACTCCCAGGAACAACTGCTGATGCACTAGATGTAGCAATCCAGGATCCTATAGGAGAAGAGCCTCCTATGAATGTAGAACCTACTGGTGAAGAAGCTCCAGTACAAAATACTCCTGAAGGAGAACAAGTGGAACCCATAGCAGTTGATCTTAATGATGCAGCTACTGGTATCATCCTGTCAGAAGAGTTTGTTGGTGCAGAGCCTGCATTCAGAGAGTTTGTTCCTGTAATAGCAAGTGCACTCCCTGTAGTAGGAAAAGTAGCCATGGCAGTAGCTACTGGTGCAGGATTCTCTTATGGTGCAGACAAAGTCTCACAGCTGTTGAAGAAGAAAAAGAAGAAAATAGCCCTCAATGAAGTTCCTGTAGAGAATGAAGCAGCTTTCTTAGCCTATGCAAAAGATACAACAAGTAAAGATTATTACTGTACTGAGGAGCAAGAACAAGTCCTTATGCAGGAAGTATTTAACCTTGGAAGCATCCTGAAGCTTGGTGGAAAGTTAATCAAAGGAACTTCAAAGCACACAGCAACATTGGGTAAGAAACTACTTAAGTCTGCAAAGACTTATGCTACCCAGCCTAGAGGTCCTAAGTTTAAAGTTACTAGAGACAAAGCTCCTATCTCAACAATCCCCTTTGGTCCTATGAAAGCATTTGATCCTTCTGATATGCCTCCCAGGACAGGTCCTTCTGCTATGCAGGCAGACATTGGCAAAATTAAGGGTGCACATAAGAAAGTTAGACACACATTAAAAGCTGGTAGACAATTTAGAACTGATGTTGGCACAGTAGCTGCAGTAGTTACTGCAGGCAGTGCTCTTATTGCAGGCAGTGCCAGAAGGAAAGCTAAAAAGAAACAAGATGAGTTGGATAAGAAAAAGAAAAAATTGCATAAGGAATCCTTTTTGGATAACATAGGTGGATATATTATGTCCAGCTTCTGGGGTGGTAGAGATGCAGGTTCTGCATACATTGGTGCTAAGGTAGCTGGAAAGGTTGCTGATAACCAGAGAAAGAAAGTGTTGGAAAAAGAATCTAAGCTTGCTGCTGATTCTAAGGCCATCCAAGATGGCCTGGCACTTAGTGAAGCCATAGGTGAATACTCTAATTCCATAAACTATGCTGAAGCTATAGACCAAGCTTTTGATGTAATTGAAAAAGAAGTTGCAGATGGATTTGCTGAAGCACTTGATCATTACAATACATTCCAAGAATCTGTTCTCTCAGTTGATGAACTCCAGGAAGAAGATTACAATAAGATCATTACATACATTTTTACTGAGGGTGCTAAACAAGGATTCTTAGATAATCCATTGTCCTTTTCAGAGCAGATACAGATCAAGAACCTTGCAATGTTTGGTGAAGGAACTGTTACACAAGGACAGGTAAGAAGGTTTATGGAGTCCATGGTACTTGAGCAGAGCATAGCTGGTGCCAAGGTTGCTAACCAGGCCATTGCTATAGCTAAAGAGATTGAGGATGAAGTCAGTGATGGTGGAGAAGGTGGAGACCTTGAAGGACTGGAAGAAGATCCTAAACAGAAGGATAAGGAAGTAACTCAGGTTGATAGCCCAGGGATGAGTGAGATGCTGAAGTTCATATTTAATAAATACAATGAAGAACTAGTTGATCCTGTAACTCCTGAACAGACTGATACAGCAAAACTCCCAATGGATGAGACAGGTTCTATTGATGAACTTAAAACTTACATAGAGTCATTACTATCAAGTGTAATGGAGTACAAAGGTAAGTATGACATTGATACACCCTTTGAGCTTGCACCATATCCTAGTTCACCTGACATGATAGTTCAGGAGCTCTATAAAAGATTGGAATACATAGATGAGATTGTCTCTTCACTGGAAGTTAAGACTGGAGCAGTATCTACTGCCTTTGGTAGCAAGATTACAGCTGAAACAAAACCTGAACTCCCTGAGTTCATTACTATTGTAAATGCATACTTCCAGAACCTTAGAGATAGGTTCTTTGTAGTGAAAGGTAAGGTTGGTGCCCAGGAATCATATAAGGACACTATAATTACTGAAGTTTTAAAATATGGAAATCTTTCCAAAGAAATAGATTTCCAAACCAATGAGTCAATGAGAAAAGTTTTCAAGAACTTGACCTTTGATGAACTGGATAAACTTAGAACTTCATATAAACAAAAAATTACTCTTCCTGTTAAGCAGAAGAGTTTGGTTTTCAAAGAAGAGGCTTTAAAAGAAGTTCCCCTGTCTGATGAGGAAATCTTAGATAAAATAAAAGGGAACAAGGAGTAAATTATGGCTCAGGTTGAAGAAAGAGCTGGATATCATAATGTGATATCCTTGAGAAGTGATGCAGTTGCTGACATGCCTGCTGGATCACCTGTTAAGTTGACTGAAGACAAGACCATTGGTCTTGCTGCAGCTGCAGATCAGCACATTGGTGTATTACTTAAAGCAGTGACAGGTGGTGATGCTGACTTAGTTGCTGTTGCCCTGGTTGGTCCAGTAATAACTGTTATTGCTGGTGAAACAGTTGCTTATGGTAATACTGTTTCAGCTAAAGAGACAACTGGAGATGGTTGGTTCTATACTGGAGAGACTTCTGCAAATCCTATAGGAATTGCACTTGAAAGTTGCGCGCACAGTGGCATCTACTTTGATATGATTCTTTTGGGATCATACTAAAAACCCCTGGGGGAGGGTTAAACCTCCCCCAAACAGCTTATGAAAAGATACATAGTAAAAGAACAGACTGGTTTTAAATCAATTGGATCTGCTTACCTGAAATCACTTGAGGTTACAGCTGATGGAGAAGAATACATAGCTGATACTCAAATGACAGAACCTTTGACAAGGGGAACATTCATATCCCAGACCAAAGAAGGTAACAAGGTTAATGTAGGTGGACAGATGCCCTCAGGGGGACTGGCGCCTTTCTATGTAACAGAGGAAAGGAAACTTGCCTCTTATTATGCTACAATGAAAGATCTGGAACCAGCAGATCTTACATATTTACAGCATAATGTTCTACTTGCACATCAGGAAGAAATTAAGCTTTTCCCTTCATATCAGAAGATGAATGAATTTCATGAAATTTCTGACTATGTAGACAATGATGAACAAGTAGCCAATTTTGTGAATACAACCCCATTTATGGGGATGGATGGTGTTACAAGAGATGGTGCTCTTTTGGATAATGATTTAGAGAAACTGGCAACAGAGATGAGGTATAATTACATGGATAGGGTCCTAGACTCTATCAAAGAACTTGCTCCAGTTAATAGTGTGACCACAAAAGATTTGATACCAACTCAGTTTGAAGCCTCAAGACAAGGATTTTCTATTCACCCTACAGGTCAAAGAAAATTAATAAGAGATGCTAACAAAGAGAGGTTTAGTTCCTTTATAAGGTTAAGGGAGACTGACTATGACTATGTATCATTTATACTAAACATGAACCCAAATCCAGATCCCAATCTGTTTGCAAATGCTGTCCTCAGACTCAGAAACTTTGATAAGACAATGAAGAGACTTGAGCACTCTAGTCCAAGTATCTTTATGAGTCTTGGAACTAATGAGTCTGGAAAAAACAATATAGTTTTACTATAAGGAGAAAACATATGAAATACTCTTGGAATGACTTTAAAGAATCCTTTGGAACAGAAGATTCTATTATTAAGCTCAGTGAATTGATGGCTAAAAGTAAGCTGTCTGGGAACTCTCTCTTTAGAGAGTTCTTTGCTAATGACACTGCTAGCACCTTGGTGCCTGCACAGTTCATGTCTCAGATTATGATTGGTGCAAAGCAGAATCTTATGTTTAGGTCCTTTGCTCCTGTAATCAGTAAAGCCACAGGTGAATCTATTACTGTTAGGAGGGTAGATGACACCATAGGTGCTCAGCTTGTTGAAGAGGGTGCAGAGCCCCTTATAGATCAGGGTGTATGGGAGAAGGAAGTCTACACATACAACAAGATTGCTAAGAGACCCCAGTGGTCTTATGAAGCTCTTGCTGATACTCCTATTGACTTGATTGGTATTAACAATCAGCTCATGGGTGCTCTTGTTTCTGCAATGGAAGATCAGATTGCTTTCTGTGATCTTAAGAAGTTTATGGATGATCTTGCTGCTGCTGCTGACTATCAGACAGCTCCTGTTGCTGGCAAAACCTACAAAGAGAACTTGATTGATGGTATAGTTAATCTTGCTGGAAGGAACAGATTCTATAAGGCAGACACAATCCTTATGAGTCCTACTAACTACAAGCTCTTGCTGAAAGATACCAACCTTCCTGATGCTTCCTACTTTGGTGTTCCTGAGATCAATGTAACTGGTGAATTGGCCAGGATCTTTGGTTGCAAAATCATAGTTGGAAATGTTGTAAAGTTTGCTGCTGATGGATTCACTCCTGAATCAGATGATGATTACACATACATACTTGATTCAAGATTTGCTGTTGGCATAGTTGAAAGACAGCCTATCACAATTGATAGTTTTGATATACCTGCAAGGCAGATTGCTAATGCAATCATCTATCTTAGATCTATCCTTGTTCCTATGCAGTATAAGGCTATCAATATACTGACTTCACCTACAGCCTAACCATTGGCTAACTTAGACTGGGGGGCATCAGTTCCCCCAGTCCCTAACAGGAGTAATAAAAAATGGCAAATCTTACAGAACCCTTTGGAGGGATTACAGAGACTATAACTACTGGTACAGCTGTAGCAGCATATGAACTTGACTACTCAGAAGGGTATGTACTTGACAATGTAACAATGACTGGTGGTGCAGTCACACTAACTGATTCAGGAGAGGATGGAGTTCTCTATACACCTGTATTCACAATACCCAAATTAGCTTCTTATACATCTGTTATTGTTACAAAGGATGCAGGTGACACTCCAATTGCCTGGATTAAAACAGACTATGAAGATGAATGGAGACTTATTGGAGACACTGCAAACTTATCAATTAATGGAAATACAGTATATATAAAGGTAGTGTTTACAGCAGGTGCTGCATCTAGTCTTACACAGGTTGCTTTAAACTATAGCATAGCCTGGGCAGCCCCAACAGATCTTGATCAGTTCTCCTATATAGATGAAGAGAATACTCTGTCATCTGTCTTCTCAGATAGTATGAAAAGGAATGCCATTAATTATGCCCATTCCAGGATCATATTTAGACTACAGGATGCCTATAATACCCACTATAAGGAGCACCTCACAATACCCTCTCTGGACCTCCTGAAGCAAGCTGAGTGCTACTATGCCCTTGGTGACCTTTATGGTACCAAGTCAGATCAGTTACTCAACATGATAGATTCAAAAGAATCTTTCTCTGTTGGTGGTGTTTCTATACAGCCTGCAGACACAAAAAGAAAAGATATTTATTTGCATTACCTTAGACTATCAGATAGATTCACAAGCAAGGCAAATGAGATATTTGCAATGGTAGTACCTCCTGGAGTATTTGATACTAAAACACCTTTTGCAGTCATTAAGGGAAACTACATATCAGATGACTATACTTAATTTTAAAAGCACTACCTACCCTTACTATCATATATAGGGATAGAGAAAATGACACAGACAAGAAAAGAACTTATTGAAGAAATTGACTCACTCCAAGTCAAGCTTGTTGCAATGTTAGAAAGAATACAGGCAGCAGCAATTAAGTTTGAAGAATTCAAAAAGAATTCTGATAATCAAGGAGACAACTAATGGGACTTTCCTACAAAAATGCAGCTGATGAAACTATTACTTCTATTGAGTATGGTTATAAATACTTCCCAGGTGTATCAGTATTTGAGGTGCAAATAGAAGGAGCAGACACATCTAATGATGTAGACCTTTCTTTCACAGGTGGAGACAACACTCTACTAACTGAGGCCTTCAGAATATCACTAACCTTAGGTGGTACCTATACAGCTACACTAAATACTACTTTTGTACAGGATGTATACAAGACTTTCTTTATAAAAATAGATCTCTCTGCTACAACCATAGCTATTACCAATAACAATGATGCATATGATAATGGATTATTCTATTCTATGGTATCCAATCTTAGTTATGTAGACAACACCCATGGGACAACAGACACAATTGCAATAACTATACACCCATGTCCTAGTTTTGATCTTAAAGAACAACAGCAGAACACAACCCCCAATCTAATAATTGGGAGCAAATCAGATGAATTCATAAATGTTCTGGAATCATATGGACAGGAAGTAGAAGCATGGTATGTGCCTCAAGCTTGGTTCTATGGAATTCCCAGTTTTGAATTAGAAGAGAGAGTTTTCAAGAAAGTTAAATGTTTTATATACCCTCAACAGAGGACAATTACATCCACAGAGGATGCACTCCCAGGTTATGATTATGATAACCCAGCTATATACCTCTCTTCTATAGGCCCAGACAGCCTAGGATGGATCACAAACACCTATAATCTTATAGATGACTTCAAGGGTACCTGGTACTTTATCTTGCCTAATAACAGAGTATATGCAGCCAACAGATTACAGCCTATGAAGATTGGAGATCAGACAGTATGTGTTCATGGACATCTTTTCTTGCAAACTAATCTTTGTGTAAATACTCTTGGCAATGATAAAAGATCACCTGTAGTAGCAAATGCCTTTGGTATTTATGAAAGAAAGACTGATGCTAAGGGAACAAGTGTAGATCCAAGAGCATGGGATGATACTGTATATGGTAGAGTTCTTGGAACATATAAAGAGTTCTTAGTAGAAACTTGGACAGATCCTCATACTGATGGCTTTACAACAGCACAAGAGATAGCATGGGGAATCCTTTGTGACACACCTGGCGCAGGACCAACATACTGTATGTTTGGAAGAGCAGATCAGTTTCACTGGTGGGGTTATATGTATATTGGCGCAGGATTCTACTGGATAGCAGATTGGATACTTCAGGTATACCTGGATTCAGAATGTACAATTCCAGTTACAATAAATGCACAGGACACTGCACACACTCTTACTGCTGTTCCTGGAGCATACACAGAAAATAGAAGAAAAGATGATGCACACATTAGTGCTGGTGGATTGGTTACTCTCACTACACTAGGTGCTACATGTGTAGTCAATGGTTCAGAGACCATTGCTACACCAGACACATTATATGTTAGATACAGGCCAGATGACTTTGCAACTTATAATTCTGTATCAACTGATTATTCATAGGAGTCTTAAATGACAACACAGAAGAGAAATTATTGCTTGGATGAGAGAACATTCTCACAGATGAAACACACAATGCAGATGGCACAGAAGAGGGCACTTGAGTTTTTAAAGAAATTTACAAAGGGACATAGTGAACCTATTGAGATCATTAAAATTACTTATCTTGGTTCTGAATGGGATCCTGAATACTTGGAGAATCTTAGTATTGAGGATTGTGACACAGTAACACAGGAAGCAGATGTTATGCTTAAGTACAAAGACATGGATGGAAACATTAAGGAAAAGTATATGGAAATAAAATCTTGGAATAATGGTGGTAATTACACACATTGTTCAATAATTAAAGAGGGACAGGCAAACACATTTCATAGACAAAATAAAGAAGTCATGTATGCTGTTTATGATTGGGTAAATGATAAATATAGCATCCTCAGCCTGGAGGATGCACTCACTTATCCAGTTATCTCCTCTAAATTTGTTGGCAGGAAACTTGCATTTAATATTCCAGTCAGTGAAATGAACTTCAAATCTTTTAAATAAGGTCCTAAGTAGGGGTGTAAAGAAATTTAACACCTCTACTTACAGCCTCTTTTTGGAGGGCTGCAGGGTTGCAAAACAGCCTATTTTTCTGTTCTTTTAAATAATCAATATCTTTCCCAGAAAAAGGGGATGGCTAATCTTTGAGGTAGATATGTATAGGGGAGAAGTTTATAGAGGTAAATTGAAGGGAAGTGCTGTGCCCTTAGGCACAAGCATGAACCCCTAAATAGAAAAGAGATACTTGTAGAAGAAGATTTTCACAAGAAAAAGATACTTCTAGTAGTAGCTCTTTCTTAGGGAACCCCTTAAAGGGTTCCCAATCTCTTCTCTTAAGAGAGAGAGAGGGGAAAGAGTGTGAGAAAGGGGGGAGAGAGATTTTTCCATATAAATTTCTTACTTCTTTAAGGGAGAGATAGCACTGGGGTGGTGACTAATATACTATATACCCCTAGAAGCCACAGAATGGTACCTTAAAGGCACTATATATCCTTTTTGGACACATTATACATCTGAGAGATTTTAGTGCCTTAGAATCAATCCTCTGGCTTTCTAGGCATATGTCACTTTTTAGGGTAACTTGTCCTGAAACACTCCTAAACTTTTATAAAATTAGGGGATAACTTCCCCAAAAAAGTATGATACTAGTGTAAAGTTTCTTTACAGTTGGAAGGTGAAGAAACATATAAATAAATAAAATGAGGTACAAAACATGAGAATTATGAAATTGAAGGTTCCTTACTTGGCAGCTTTTCTTATTAGTAGTGAGAAATTTAAGTTAGGTAGAGTCTATATCAAAGATGAGGAAAAACAAATTGCAACTATTGAAATTATGTATGATGAAGCTTACAGTGATTTAGCCAGTCAGCTAATTGATCTTTATGAAAAGGGGACAGTGATGGTGAATTTAAAAATATATCAAAATAATATAAGATTTATAATGATGTTAATAAATAGAAGAAAAAATGGGATATCTGGCTAGTGCATTTAATTATCTTAAAACTCTTGTAACTGACCACATATTGGTAAAGGTTGCACCTGCAATTGGATTCTTAATTATATCAGATAACTCTGAAAAAGCATTACTTGCATTCATGATTCTTTTTTCCATAGATACAGTCTGTGGAGTTATAAGAAGTATTAAGTTCAAAGTATTTTCCTCAAAAATACTTAGGACAAGACTGTTTAACAAGTTGTTTGCTTATCTAGTAGTTTTAATTGGTTCCAATATGCTTGTGTACATAGATCCAATGTTTGATATATTCAGAAGATTCATTATATTTTTTCTAGCATCCACAGAAATGATTTCAATACTTGAGAATGTGAAGACAGCAGTTTATAATAAATTACCATCTGGCCACATAATTAACAAGCTGTTGTCAATATTAAAGGAGAAGACACATGCCTAAAAAGAAAGGATTAATTTACATAAAAAGATTACTTGACAAAACTGAAAAAGCTATATTCCAAATATGGTATAAGAAACTTATGCAGCACTTTGTAGAAGGGCAGGTGGATTCAGCAACTGAGATGCTGATCCAGATAGCTTGCCTTGACTTTATTAGAGTACTTAGATCTCTTTCCTTTGAGAGAAATAATCCTAACTGGAAGCCTAGGTATGCTGCTGAGCTCACAAACAGCCTTAGAAGGACTCTCAAGTCCTTAGGAATCACTCCTGAACAGACAGCCATGACTAACCTGAATAAGAGTCTTTCTGATATCTTTGCTGAAATTAAGACTGAAGTAGATAAGGAAGAGTCAAAGAAAGAGGATAAGACTGATGCCTAATCCAGTACCTGTGCACAGTGGACAAAGAGAAGATAGTTTCTTGCCTACTAATGGTGCCATTGAACTTACATACACAGATGGGAAGGTTACAGAAATAAAAATAACAGCTGAAAATGGTGATTACTTTGTCAAGACTATTACTTATACTGATGGAGTTGTTACTGTTGTAAGTAATTGGGTGGCAACATATGTCTAAAAATTTCTTTTTAGACCTGATTACTGGAGACCCTCTTCTTCTTGACAGTGAAGTCCTGTGCCTTGATACTACCCTGACAGATTTAGCTAATGTTAATATTACAGATCCTATCTTAAACCAAGGTTTACACTGGGATGGATCACAATGGATAAATCAAACAAGACTTTACACTCCTGGAGTTT
>JAGLZG010000202.1 GCA_023131705.1 Nanobdellota archaeon | reverse complement strand
CCTAAAGAGATTGAATTGAAAGAAGAAAATGCCAAAGCAGTTTATAAGATTAAAACAGAGGAAAACAGAAAGTTGATTGGGCTTATCCCTGTAAAAGTCCAAAAGAGATTAACAGTAGATGCAACTAACCAAAATGCTGAAATCCTTAAAGAGGATTCGCCCTGGTGGACATTTATGAGTACTAAACCTTAGATAATAGATTTTGGTATATGAAGAAAAAAGGTTTGGAAAAGTAAAAGTTGTAATTACTCTTTTTAACCTGTATGTTCTCCCCCTAACAATTAATTCTTAGGAAAATAAGCGCACGCTCAGCAGTTACATCCACATAGGTACTGGTACTTCAGTATATGCCCAGAATAATCCTATTGGTAGATATTATCATGATGATCATAGTCTTCAAAAGATACAAAATCTTTTAATTTATCATAACTAAAAACCAAAACAAAATGCCCAATATGAACTCTTTTTGAATCTTTCATATCATATCTAAGATTTTTGTAATGTTCCACATTTGAAGAAAGAAGCACTTCCTGAATTTTCTTTATTACAGCTTCATAAACAGATTTATCTTTTTTTGATAATTTAACCAGTTTTTTATCTAATTCTGGTTTAATTTCAAATTCACGCATTTTCTATATGTTTTCTTAGTTCTTTAACACTTTTGAAGCTAATGCCTTTTTGTTTCTTTATCTTTTGGAGTTTCCCTATATATTCAGGTCTAAGTTGAGGTTCTAAAAGCTCTTTCTCATATTGCTCAGCCATAATATTTATTGCCTCACTCTTATCCTTCAATCCAAACTTAGCCTTAACTATATTCAAAACCCTATTTGTTTGATCTTCAATATTGATTATTGCTTGTACCATGTTTAAAAACCTCCGGTTTTTGACATCCTAGAAATCTTTGATTTCTATGATAATATCACCTTAATATGGTGTTAATATGGCATTAATATATAAACTTTCCTGTTTTATAAGGCTTTATCCTTTATTTTTCTTTATTATATCCAATTTACCTAACTTAAAGAAGTGAATGGAAAGCGCACGCTCAGCAGTTACATCCGTATACCATAAGGTACTGGTGTTCACCTCATCCTCGCGTGCGTAATAGAGGATTATTTTTGAGTATTTAAGCATTTGCTTAATTTAATATCTTAAAATCAGCACAAACCCTGTAAGTTTTAGGGGCAAACTGGCCGCATTTTACGATTCTTAAAATCTTATGTTTTTTCTTTGCTTTCTTGCATGCTTTGCCTATTTTTTCTTTTGCTTTGCTGAATTCATCCTGATTCAGGAAATCATAGAAATGGATAACAGTCCCTTTTTTTGCCTTTTTTAGAGCTAATCCAAGGTAAGATTCTGCTCCTTTTGGTAGAGGCATTAGAATCCTGTCAAACTTTTTCTTTGGCAAAACCTTTTTTACATCGCCTTTTATTAATCCAACATTAGCCAGTTTATTTAATCTTATGTTTTCCAGTGCGTATTTATGTGCAACTGGATTTATTTCAACGCCAATAATAGATTCTGCTTTTGTGTTTTTAGATATTACACAAGGAAAAGGGGCGCAGCCAGAAAACATAACAAGGATATCCTCTCCCGGCCTGACCAGTTTAGCAATCCTCAGCCTTTCATTTGCCAGCCTTGGAGAAAAATAGACTTTCTCAATATCCAATTTTAAAACCACATTGTTTTCTTTGTAAAGAGCTTCTTTTGTTTTCTCTCCGGAGATTATCTTTAGTTTTGGCAACCTATACCTGCCGGAATATTTTCTTGTCTTTTTGCAGACTGTCTTAATATTTTTATTTAATCTTAACAGCTCATTTGCTATTATCCTTTCTTTTTTAACCAACTCTTTTGGAAAATCTGAAAATACTGCTATTGAGCCTATAATATCAAAAGAAGCAGGAATTACCTCCAGTTCTTTTTTTGCCAGTTTTCCTTTTAGCGCTTGTTTTAGAGTTGCCATTTTATATGATTATAAAGTAAGCTCCAACAATCATTATTACACATGCGATGGATTTCCTTAAAAGGGCCTTTTCATGGAAAAGCTCTCCCCCAATTATTGTAGTCATTATAGTAGACAGCCTTCTTATCGGTATTACCAGAGAGACATAAGCAATAGACAGGGCATACACATAGAAAGCATTTGCAAGGAAACTGAACAAGGATGCCAGAACTACTTTATATCCTGCTATATCCAGACAATGTTTTATTCCCCTGATTCCATTATATTTTATAGTGGATATTATAATGAAATTCAATGAGATAAAGAACCATACTAAAAACAGAAAATCAAAAGGCGTTGTATGAAAATTTATAACATATTTATCCAATAATGCTGTTATGCTGAAGATAAGCGCTGCTGCAATTGCATAACCAATGTATCTTGATCTTATGTGCTTTATAAAAGACTGGAAAAAACTGTTGCGGTCTGTTTCTAAAACATAAGAGCCTGCAATAAGCAAGACCAAACCACCTATCTGTGGCCTGCTTAATGACTCTCTTAAGAATATGAAAGCAAGGATTGCCAGGAAACCCGGTGTCAGGTTAAATAAAGGCGCAACTGCAGACACTTCCATGTGCCTCAGTGATTTTGATTCCAATAATATCCCTGCTACAACTATTATTGAGAGGGAGTATATTATTAAAATTGAGGCAATAGTGTATCTGAATGTCAGCAGAGGTATCAGCAATAATCCAAAAAGGGCTGCAAATGTTGTTCTTGTAACTTCAAACTCCATTGCATGCTCTTTTGACATGCCTTTTTTTCTAAACAAGGTAAACAGTGTTGAAAATACCGCAGATCCTATTGCAAAAACATACCATGGTATCATTTTAATCCTCTTTTTTTAAAATTCTGCTAAAGATTTCTGCTGTTTAGCTTTTTTCTCCTTTAATAGTTTTTGTATTGTATTATCGACTCTTTCTTCTGAAAAGTCATGCTGTTTTACAAGAAGGTCAATTAATTTTTTTTCATCTATATCCTTAAATTCCAGTTCATAATCATCTGTTACAGGCATATTTTTTATCAGGTAATAGATTTCTGTCCATTTGAAATCAAATGTTTTATCCCACCCAGCTTCTTTAAATAAGCTGTCAAAGTCCTTTTTATACTTTTTGACCAACTGCAGGGCGTTTTTAGGCCCTATGCCTTTTATTCCCCCAATATTATAGTCTGTTCCAACAAGCATTGCAGCTGCAATTAACTGGTCATTGTCTATGTTCAGGTTATTAAGCGTCTCGCTTAGATTAATCATCTCTGGTTTTATGGTTGTATAGCTCAACTTGTCTGCTTTTTTTCTTTTTCCGAGTATAGAAAGATTTTTTATTATCAAAGGGGCCCCATAAAGCAGGCTGTCATAATCCTGGCTTACAATTGCATATGCTTTTCCTTTTTTAACAATATGCGATGCCTGGGCCTCTCCTTCAGAAGGCGCCTGTATGACCGGCAATCCCAGCGC
>JAGLZG010000201.1 GCA_023131705.1 Nanobdellota archaeon | reverse complement strand
ATATACTGGTATGAGTTCACTGCAAACTATGAACATCAGCAAGAGAAAGATGAGGAGTGATTATGAGTAAAACAATCAACGGATTTGAGACAGCTGTAGTATGGGGAACTGAGGCAACTCAGGGAACTCCAGCAGTGGCTTTCCCTTTCCTTTGGAATGGGGCAGAGTCTGACTCACTCACTCCTGGGGAAACTCCAATTGATGAAAGACCTTTCACCGGAAACAGAGGACAGAATTCTGTTTCATTCAGAGCAGGACAGAATCTTCCTGGTGGTGGGCTGGGCAAAGCAACTCTTCCATTTGGAACTGATGCTGTTGCAGTGATCAGGATGCTTCAGGCACATTTCCAGAATGTTGTTGAGACTGGAGTTGCAGCTCCTTACACTTACACAGCTTCTCCCATTGGAAGTGCTATTGAGGATGGTTCCTTCCACACAATCAGTCTTGTGAAGAACACAGGAGTAGAAGATAAATGTCATGGATTCTATGGCTGTGTTATCCCAGACCTTGAGATAGGCTGGGAAGGAGCTGGAGGAATCTTTGCAAATCCTTCTGGAGTAAAAGCAATGAGTTTCTCTCCAGAAGTTACAATGCCTTCAATCCCTGCTCCTTCAGCAGATGGATATATCCAGGCTCCCAATATTGCAGTCTCCTGGAATGGAACAGAAATCCAGCCTGCAAAATGGAGCTATCTAGGAAAGGATCTTGCAGGAGATAAGATCAGTGGATCAGCTACTGGAAGATGGGGACATTCTGTAGGTGATTATGAAGCAATGATCACTCTTGATGTGTGGAGGAGTGGAGATTCTGACACAAGATGGGTGAGTCCATTCTATGCAAATACCCTGGGAACTCTCTCAATTGTTGGAACTATGGATCTCTCTTATGGATCAGTTGCTGCTGCAACTCCTGTGACCTTTACTCTCACAGCTTACTGTATGGTTGAGAAGCCTCTTGATCTCCCTACAGGAGAAGGGGATCTGACAGATGCAGTAAGTCTAAAGGTAATGAACAACACTGATATTTCCATTGCAATCACAGCAAAGAGCACTGGACTGGTATAATGAGCCATGAAGCCTGGGAGACTCAATATTCATTGTTCTGGGAGAATCCACTGGGGAGTAGAGAAACTACTGGAGTTCTCTATCTGACAGAT
>JAGLZG010000200.1 GCA_023131705.1 Nanobdellota archaeon | reverse complement strand
GAATGATAGGGTGGATTGTATTTGCAATTGCAATTATTTTTTTAATTCTGCTTTTTAGAAATGATATGGACTTCAAGGCAGTTGTTGAGCAGATTACAGGGTTTTTTGGGAGATAAGCCCATAAATTCCAGAATAGGATTTTTTCTATTATATTTTTTACTATACAAAAGTTTAAATAGGAGTTTAGTATTTTAGAATAATAACAATACCTGAGGTGGTTTTTAATGAAAAAAAGAGTTGTTTTTGGAGTATTTTTATTGTCTATAATGCTTTTAGGTGGATGTCAATATTTGATGCCAATTGAAACAGAAGAAGAGGATATTTCTTATATTAATATCAGCGAGTTGATTATTGAAGGAGAAACAGAAGGTGTTGAAGAATTAGTAGAAGATATTGAAGAATTGGCAGAAGAAATTGAAATAAAGCCGGTAAAAGAAACTCCCGTATTAAATGTAAAAGAGGGAGAGCTTGTAAGTTTCCCAAATCTGGAGGCAGTTGACCCGGATGGAGACAAGATAACCTATAAATTTGCCTCTCCTCTGGATGAGAAAGGCGAGTGGCAGACTAAAGAAGGGGATGCAGGAATATATAAAATACTAATAACTGCTTCAGATGGAAAAAGCGAGAGCAGCCAGGAAGTAGAGATAGTTGTGGAAGAGCTAAACAAGCCCCCTGTTTTAGAGAAAATCAAGGATATGACAATTAAAGAGGGTGAAACACTGAAACTAGAGCCTAAAGCCCTGGATCCTGAGGGAAAACCAATAACAATTACATATTCAGGATGGATGAACTCTGATACAAAAGAGACAGACTATAATATGGAAGGGACATATATTGTGAGAATAACTGTGTCAGATGGTGTAAAAGAAGTGTTCCAGGATGTTAAGGTAACAGTAGAGGATGTTAACAGAGCGCCTGTGTTTAAGGTAATTATTTAATTTTTTTTCTTTTTTTCTTATTCTTTTTTGTCAATCACAACCCTATTACAAAATACAATAGTAGATGCAGGGTTGAGTAAAGAATAAACCTGCCATCACAGCAAACAACCGGGAGTCAATTAAAAGTTGTCTTCCCACAGTGTAAGTATGAATGGCAGATTTAATGCAAAAAAGAATTAACTATATAAATAGTTTTCTAAAATTTATTCCTGTGTAATATATTCTCTAATCTTCTTTTAGGAACATACAAAACATCATTATCCCTGTGGTATTCTATATTATCATTAGTCTCCTCTGTTTTTGGCTGTTCTGCTGCCTTGCCTAACGCAATAACCAAATCAACAATATAATCATCCGGGACATTCAGTGTTTTTTTTATCTTTTCCCTGTCAATTGCCCCCATCATGCAGCTCCCTATATTGTTTTCATAAGCAACTAAGGTAATATTCTGGCTAGCAATACCAACATCATATTTATAATAATCTCCAGCATCCTTTTTTGCAATTAATATGATTAGAGCTTTTGGCTCATAACCTTTTCTTGGTTTTTTACCCTCAGAAATAAAGCCGCCAAAATTAATTAATGGAAGCAGTTTGTCTAATATATCACTATTATCAACAATAATATATTCTATTGGCTGGGAATTTCTTGCAGAAGCGCTAACCCTTGCTGCATCTACACATTTTTCCAGTATTTCATAGTCTGGTTTATCCTGCTTAAATAACCTTATTGTTCTCTTTTGTTTTATTGCTTCTTCTATATTCATTTAAACTCATTTAATCCCTTTTGAATATGTTTTGGCTTTGTAGTTTCTATATTGACTTTGTCACTAAATAAGGGAACCCCGTATTCACCGTCATAGCCGGGCTGTATGTCTATTTTTCCCACCCTGTTCTTTATTATTGCTTCTGCAATTTTTTCATGTGTCAGATTTTTTAATTCTTCTAATGGTGTTCCTAACATTATTTTGTATTCTGTTCTTCCTTTTTCCGGATTAACAAGTTTATAGTATTCTTCCCATGTTTTTTTAGTGGCTATTCCTGCTCCAATCAGGTTTGATATGATTTCTGATAAAGGTATTAAAGAATAAAAAGGAACAGCATCTTTTGGTTTATAGTTTTCGTCTCTGTCTGCAAGCTCCTCAACCCTGTGCAATACACCGATTGTTAGCTTTCTTCCGCATTTAGGGCATATATTTTTTGCTTTGATAGAATCTTTTGGATCCATGCAGACATTGCAAGCCCTGTGGCCGTCAAAATGATACTTGCCATAACTGGGATCAACTTCAATTGTCGCTTTTAAGCCTTGTTTTGTATGCAGGGCATTTATTATGTTTTTATAGGTCAGTTCCTTTAGGTCAAAGATAGTTGCTTCCCTGCCAATACGCCAGGGCCAGAACGAATGAAGGTCAGAAAAAGAGACTAAAGAAAATCTGTCAAGCTGTGATAATCTCCAGTTCATTGCAGGATCACTGCTTAAACCTGTCTCTAACGCATGTATATGCTTAGTCTGGTCTTTAAATGCATCTTCAACTGAATCAAATCCAGACATTGAGCCAAATAAACCAAACCAGGGAGTCCATATATGAGCCGGTATTATTTCTATGTCTGCGCTTATTTTTTTTAAGTCTTCAACAAACTCATTGCAGGGAATCTTAAATATAGGCCTTCCATCATAGTCAATCCTTCCTTTTTTTAAGAGATATTCTGTTATCTGGCCAACAACATCAAAGTTGGGTGCAAGAACAACATTATGTATCCTTCTCCCCCTGTTGTCTTGCGTATATATTAATGAGATTTCTGTCTGGAGCAGGAAATTGAAGCCTGTTTTTGTTTTTAGAATTCCAGAATTATCCTCTTTTAGTTCCTGCTTTAACTCCTTAATCCATTCAGGATGTGTAAAATCACCTGTTCCTAATAAGCCTATACCTTTTATTCTTGCATATTTCTCAAGATTTTTAATACTTAATGCTTTAGAAGTTGCCCTTGAAAATCTTCCGTGTATATGCAGGTCAGATATTATATCCATGAATAAACGTTAAAACAAGGATGTATTTAATATTTACTAAATTAGTAAGCGACACAAAAATGAGGATATAAATAATGTCGCTTACTATCATTAGAAAAGGGCACAATTGTCCAATAAATAATGTCCTTTTCTAAATTCCCGACAAATATATAAACTAGATTAGATTTAGTATAATATATGAAAGATATAGAGATACATATAAGCAAGAATGCTTTTGAAAGAATGATATTTATAGGGATTATCATAATATTAATCATTATATCTGTTTTTGCTGTTAAAAAAGAGGTTCCGGAATGCCCAGAGCCTGATGAGGTTCTTGCTGTAGAAGAGCCTGTTGTAAAACAACAGGAGGAAAAGAAAACTATAATTGAAGAGGAAGAAAATATATTCTATGTTGATTTAAAAGGTGTAAGATTTAATCCTAGGAAGATAACAATCCCAAAGAATTCAACAGTTATCTGGACAAACAAAGAAGATCATACTGCGCACAAGGTATATGAGTCTAAGAGATTATTCATAAGCCAGAGAATGGAGCCAGGCGATACATTTAATTTTACATTTGCAGCATTAGGAACTTATACATATTATGATGCAATATTTACAGAAGCAATGAAAGGTACAATTGTAGTGACAGAGTAAGTTTATTTCTTAGCAAATAATAAACAAAGGCAATGCCCTGATTTTTTTATTTCATCTTTATGATAGATGCACGGGCATATTATTTTTTTATCTTTTTCTTTGTTTCCTGTTACTCTTCTGCATGGACAATATCTTTTTCCATATTTTTTTTCGTTTTTAAGCAAACCATTAATTAAAGTTTCAACTATTTTTTTATCTGGGTTTAGCTGAAATCCATTTTTTTCTGCATAGTTTTTGCAGTAGTTTAGGAGTTCTTGTTTTCCCATTTTAGATATGCTTTTCTATAAAGTTTTTTATTGTATCTTCAGGAACAACTCCCACAAAGCTATCTACTTCTTTTCCGTCCTTAAAGATTTTTACAGCAGGTATTGCATCTATACTGAATTTATTTGAAGTGTTTGGACATTCATCAACATTAACCTTTACAAATCCTACTTTATCTTGGTAGGATTCCACCACTTTTTCTAATAGTGGACCAATAATATTGCAGGGTACGCACCATGATGCCCAGAAATCTACAATAACTGGCTTTTCTTCTGAAGCTTTTATTACTTTTTCCTCAAAGTTATCATCTGTTACATCCATTTTAGTGACCTCCTCTTGTTTGTGATTAATGTGATTTAGATTATATATAAAGATTGCTTTTATTAAGTTTGTTGATCCTGACTAATCATTTTTATAGAAAACTATATATATTTATTATTTCTTACACTATTTAATCAAGGAAATGAAAACAATATCAAAAGACAGCCCCTTGGCTGAGATAACATTGAGGAAATATGAAAAGCCCTCTAATATGCAAGGCAGGGAGCTGGTAAGAAAACTCTGCCTGAGCATTGGATTACTGCAGCCAGGTGATTCCAGGGATGTTATTGTAGATATCTTGTATGTTATTGTAAAAAACAAAAAAGAGCTTGCAAGTTCAGATATAGAAAAACAGGTTATTGAGCTGAGAAAAAAGAACAAGCTGCCAATGACTGGGATTGCTGGCTCTAATATAAGAAGGCAGTTAAAAAGGCTTAGGGATTTGTTTATAATAGAAAAAGTTGCAAACAATTATAGAATAACTGAAAATGCCTCTTTACAGGAAATCTTTGAAGAGAAGATAGAAAAATACTATCTTAAGAGCATTGTTGACAGGGTAAAGGAATATTTTGATGCTGTAAAATGATATATGAACCAAGAGAGGATTCTCTTTTACTGCAGAAATATGTTAAAAAGTATTCAAAAGGTATTTGCCTGGATATGGGCACTGGTTCTGGAATACAAGTTCTAGAAGCTGCTAAAAAAGCTGATATAGTCATTGGTTTAGATATAAATAAAGATGTAATAAAATTCTGCAAAAAGAATGTTAAAAAGCCAAATATTGTATTTTTCAAGTCAAACCTTTTTCAGTTTTTTGAAGAAAACTTTGTCTATTATGATGAAGTCGATAAAAAAACAGAGGTTTATGATAAGAAAGATGTTAAGGACAGGGAAAAAAGACGAATCTTAAATAAAAAACAAATAAAATTTGATTTACTTGTTTTTAACCCACCCTATTTGCCTGATATTGAAAAGTCAAAGGTAAAAGATCTGACTTTTGAGGGAGGTAAAAAAGGTTATGAGGTTATTGAAAGATTCCTAAATGATGCCTCAAGTTATCTTAAAAAAGATGGTAAGATCTTGCTTGTTTTCAGTTCTTTAACAAATAAGAAAAAAGTAGATTATTTAATAATAAAAAACAATCTAAGGTTTGTTGAATTAGAGAAAAAACATATGTTTTTTGAAGATATTTATGTTTATTATGTTGCAAAACCATGACCAAAACAAAACAAACGAGAAAATTTGCTTCGCAAATAAAATTAAACAAAAGCAAATTTTCTGGTGTACATAAAGTATTCCATACTTTATATACAATCAAAAATATTGAATACTTTGCAAAAGGACACAGGGGCATTCTTTACACAGGGAACTATAAGGGAAAAAAGGTTGTTATAAAGAAAAAACTTCCTGAAAGCAAGGCAGTTAAAAGAATGGAAAATGAGGCAAAATGGCTGAAGATATTGAATAAATACAATATTGGCCCTAAACTGATTGGTTCTGGAAAAGATTATTTCTTTTATAAATATGTTGATGGGGAGTTTATTGTTGATTATGTTGAAAATTGCGGAAATAAATCAGGAATAATAAAAATAATAAAAGATGTCTATAACCAGTGCTTTAAGATGGATAAACTAAATGTGGACAAAGAAGAGATGCACCACCCTGTAAAGCATGTTATAATTGGAAAAAAAGTTGTTTTTCTTGATTTTGAGAGATGCCATGAGGTTAAGAAAGGAAAAAATGTTACACAATTCTGCCAGTTTTTGATAAATAAAAGATTTAATTCAATTTTAAGGAAAAAAGGAATCAGGATTAGCAAAAAGGATATGATTATTGCTGCTAAGAATTATAAGAATAAGCAGATAAAGAAAAATCTGGATAAAATATTGAGATTAATAGTTTGATTATTGTTAACTCTTTTTCTTTAAGTGTGGCTAACTTATCAGAAAGACAAGTTATTTTTATATAATTTTCGAAAAATTTATATATAAATTATAATAATGCCATTGTGATTACAATGTTACCTAAACTAATACAGGATTCATTTGAAAAATTATACCCTTATGTTAAGGGGACTAAATCATTTAGAGGAATCTATTTTGGTAATAAAGGTGATAGGAAAGGAATAGAGTTTAGTTGCACAGTAACAGGTTTAGATAAAGATAAAATGAGTTTAGCAGGTTCAGAAGAAAATTTTCCTTGGGGTAAAAAAGGTAATATATATATCAATATCCCAAAACGAATATTTCCTCTTTTTAATTCAAATAAGTATCATGAAGAATTATCCTCTTGTTTAGATAATTGTCTTCAAGATTCGGGAGAAGGAATCATTGCAATAGGGGGAGAGATAACAGGATATAAGACTGAATCTGTTTTGCCCCAATTAGTTGTTAATATATCAAGATATTATGAGTTGACAAGAACAAATCCTTGCTATGATATATAGAATCCTATTGTTGTACCTGGGGAAAAAATAAAGAGAGATAATGAATTTTAATCAAAAAGTTCTGGGTTTGGTCAAAAAGATACCAAAAGGAAAAGTTACAACATACAAAATTATAGCTAAAAAACTAAACACAAAAGCCTACAGGGCAGTTGGCAATGCCCTGCATAATAACAAAAAACCAGTTGTAATTCCCTGCCACAGGGTTGTTAATTCTGATGGCAATATAGGTGCTTATTCCAGAGGGATAAAACAAAAGATAATATTATTGAAAAAAGAAGGTATTGAAATAAACAATAACAAAATAGTTGATTTTAAAGAAAATTTATTTAAATTAAAGTAAAAAATTATAAAACTATTTCTTTTTCTTCTTAACTTTCTTGATTTCTTTTTCTAAATCCAGCTCATCAAGCAGTTCTTTATACCTGTTTCTGATTGTTACTTCTGTAACACCTGCTACATCTGCTACTTCTCTTTGTGTCCTTTTTTCCCCATTAATCAGGGCAGCTACATATAAAGCTGCTGCGGCAATTCCAGTAGGGCCTCTTCCCGAAGTAAGTTCTGCTTTTTGGGCCTTATGCAGTATCTCAACTGATTCACTCTGCGCTTCTGCACTTAGCTTTAAACTAGAAGCAAACCTTGGAATATAGTCAGATGGATTGCTTGGCATAACAGTTATCTGAAGCTCTCTGGTTATAAACCTGTATGTTCTTCCTATCTCTTTTTTTTCTATTCCAGATGCTTCTGAAAGCTCGTCCAGTGTTCTGGGAACCTCATGCCTTCTACAGGCAGCATATAGTGATCCTGATACAACGCTCTCCATGCTTCTTCCCCTTACAAGCCCCCTTTGAACAGCCATGGTATAAATTCTGGCTGCCTCTTCCTCAACTGAGGGGGGAAGCTTTAAAAAAGAAGCAACCCTCTTTAACTCTGCTAAAGCAAGTTTAAGATTTCTTTCAATTGCAGTTGAAATCCTATACTGCCATTTTCTTAATCTAAAGAATTTATTCCTGTTTTTATCTTTGAGGCTGTATAAATCAGATTGAGTTCCAACTTCTGTTCCTAATCCCTGGTCATATTGAGTATAAGTCATAGGAGCGCCTGCTCTCCTTTTTTTCTCTCCACCCTCACCTTCTGCCCCTTCTCTCCACTCCTGGCCTAAATCTACCATCTTATCTTCAACTACTAAACCGCAATCCCTGCAAATAATCTCTCCTTTTTCTTTATTCCAGAATAGGTTTATTCCACCACATTCCGGGCATTTTTTAATTAGTTCTGGCATTTTATTCACCTTTTAGTTTAAAGATACATCAAAAGAAACTTCTAAGTTTACCATTCATGTACCCCCATTTGATTTATACTGACTAATAATTACGTTAACTTTATAAAGGAGATACATCCATCATATATAAATCTTTTGATTTTTTGCTGTCATATTACTGGTGATAAGCTTAAATCTGCATAAATCCAACTAATATCCCACAAAGCATCTTTTTCCGATAACTTTTTAAACAATTCAATTATTTTTAATTCTTATGAGTAAAAAGAAAGAAGAACAGGCAAAACAGGAAGCATTTCAACAGGAAATAAGGAGAATAAAAACTCCAAGAGGAAATCAGTGTTTTGCGATTGTAGAGCAAAGAGTTGGAGCTTCCAGGATGAGGGCTAAATGTTTTGATGGAAAAGACAGAATATGCAAAATACCAGGAAGATTAAAAAGAAGGTTATGGGTAAGAGAGGGTGATATTGTCATAGTAGAGCCGTGGGAATTTGGCGGTGAAGACAAGGGAAATATTTTATACAAATACTCTAAATCCCAGGTTGGATTTATGAAACAAAGGGGTTATCTGAAAAAATTAGATGAGTTAGATGAGTTCTAAGCCATATTATCTGAATTTTTTCTTTATTACTACTCTAGAATAGAAATGTTTATATAGAAGTTTTAATTTTAACACCTTATGAAAGGGGGAAAATACTTTGCACTTCTTGTAATATTATTTATTAATATATTTACATTAATAAAGATGGGATTAAGGGTTAATTTTCTTAGTGAATTATTATTAATCGTTTTGTTTTTAATAGCATCATTGATTATTTTATATAGTGTTTTTAAGGAAAGGGAATATGGATTGTTTATTACCATTCTATTCCTTGTTTCACTTATTAATCTATTCTATATAAGGCACATGTTTATAGTGCTGCCAAAAATAAATGCTGGAATGCTTGGAAGGCTTTTGTTTGGAGTGAATATGCTTGGAAATACAATTGGATTCTTAATAGGCATTACCTCAATTAAAAAACAAGAGGATATAACAGAAGAAGAAAAAGAGGAGATAATTGGGAAGGATATAGAGCCAAAAATAGAAGAGATGGATAAAAAAATAGGAGAGCAGACAAAAGAAGAGCCATGGGATAGTGTTGTAGAAGCCTATTATCCTGGAAAATTTCTTGCAAGCAAAAAATCAATTTATTATCATGCCCCTAAATGTGACTGGGCAAAAAGAATAAATAAAAAGAACAGGGTATGGTTAAAGGGTAAAGCAGAAGCAAAGAAAAAAGGCTACAAAGCTCATTCTTGTTTGAAAAAGAAATAAACTATTAATAAAATAACCCCAGCACTCAAAGCGCTGTCTGCTATATTAAAACTAGGCCAAAATCCTAAATCTATAAAATCAATAACAGCTCCAAAAGCTATTCTGTCAATTGAATTTCCAATCACTCCTCCAACTATTAAGCCACAGCTAAGTTTTACAAGTTTTGCTGATTTCTGGATTTCATTATATTTATATAAAAATAGCCCAATAACAATTATAGAAAGCCATATCAAAAAAAGCGCAGAGCCTTTAAATAAACCAAACAAAGAGCCTGTATTTGTTATAAAATTTATTCTTATTACCTGATTTTTTATAAGATATTTTGTTAACTGGTCCAGAAGTACAATAATTAATGCTGTTAACAGAAAGATAAAGTTTTTTTTATTTTTTTTATCTGCCATGGTATTTAATTAGTTGTTTACTTCAAATCTGTTTTGTCGGGGCGGGACACTCTCGCTGTAAAGCACTAGTGGAGAGGATAAAAATATTTAGCGAAGCTAAATATTTTACCACCTATCATGCCTTGGCTTTTCTTTTTCCTCACTTTCTGCTATTTTCTCTATATTAGCAAGTCTCTGGTTTATGGTGTCTAAAACAGCCCTCAAAGCGTCAACTTTAGAAGAAACAACCTCAAGATTTTTACTTAGCGTAAAAATATTATCTTGCTGTGGTTGTGAAGGGGAAGGTTGTTGTTCAGGGGAAGAAGGAATTGAGGCAGATGGCTCCAAACTTGGAAATGGTTTTTCAGATGTGCTCTTAAAACCAGTTTCAGCCTCTAAACCAGTAGGCCCCCCATGCATCTCAAAGCCAGGTTGCGCTGGTGCAGAGCCAATATCACTTCCTAAAGGCATTCCAGGTTCAGAAGGATACTTGCCAATTTCAGGAGAGGGTTCTGGCTCTTTATGCTTCCTGAAAGTTAATTTACTAAAAATACCCATTTATACACCTCTTTTTATCTAAAATAAGAATAAAAGTATTTAAAGCTTGCTCTTAACAGCCTTCTCGCTTATGATTGCAGAATTTCCAGAAGGATCTTCAATTATTATCTTTAACTTTTCATTGCCCCACGTTACCTTTGTTAGTTTTTTAAGCATGTTCTTCGCCTTTTTCTTTAGTGAATCATCTTCCTCAGAATCCCTTATCTGCTCTATCTGCTGTTTAACTCTGTTTAATAGACCCTCAACATTTGTTATATAACCATTTGAAACAATCCCGGGGTCTATTGTGGTGATATGGGGAATCTTAACAGTTGCCTGTGAACTCTTTACGATTCTTATTTTCATGTCGTTCTCAGAACTGATCTCAATTGAGTATTTACAGGGATCTTTTTTCTCTAAAGATTCAATATCTGCCTTATGATACTTGCATGAAGCGCATGTCATTGAAAAAAGGGATAACTTGCCAAAATAAGGGACTTCCATCTCTTCTTCTATCAAAGTCAATGTTTTTTTATGGCACATAGGGCATAGCTGCCCCCTCATTGTGTTTGGCTCTTTATTCATAGTGTAAATATTTTGGGGTAATATCTTTAAAAAGTTTTTGGTGTTCTATGATATATTTGTTATCCATCAGATTTTTCCATATAGTGTTTTTTCCATATGTCAAAAACCACCCATCATAGATGGGTAGCATGTAAGGCGAAGCTGTACTATCTATCCAAATAATCTGGGTGGTTTTTGAGCATGCTCAGAAATATACCATCTTCTAAAACAAAATAATGGACTTCGTCCACTGGTCAATAAACTAATGGTATATTTCTGACATATTAAATTCACTAAATCTAAGAATTAGAGAATAACACATAATCATAACATTTATAAACAAATATGTTTTGTTTGTTTAGGTATGACTAAGGAAACTAAAGATTCAAGATATAAAAAAAGAATAATTATAGGTTTAACAGAGAATATAACTATCTTTAATAAAAGCAAGAACAAACAAAAAAAGATTAAGGCAAGGATTGATACAGGAGCAGAAAACAGCTCAATGGATGCAAGACTTGCAGCAGAGTTGCTGCTTGGGCCTATAATAAAAATGAAACTTATAAAATCAGCGCATGGCAATAAGCTAAGACCTGTTATGAATGCTGAAATTAAAATAGCTAATAAAAATATGAAATCAGGGTTCACACTTGCTGATAGAAGCCATCTAAAATATAAGGTTTTAATTGGCCAGGATATTTTAAAACACGGATTCATTATTGACCCGTTAAAAAAATAAAACTTTTTGGTGTGCTTACAAATTAAAAATTTTGAGGCAGCGGAAAAACAAGTTTTCCTGGTCTCAAAATTAAAAATTTTGAGGTGCTGAGAAATTAAAAATTTCTGGCACCGTCAAAAAAATTAAACAAATGAAATCAGCTGTTATAAGTCTGGGGAGTGTAAGTTCAAAATGGATAGTAAAAGCTATGTCTAAATATTTTGATAGTGTTGATGATATCGATATAAGGGATATAGAGATAAACATCAGTGCTGAAAAACTGAATGTATTATACAAAGGAAAACAACTGAATGATTATGATTGTATATATGCAAAAGGTTCTTTCAGATATCAGCCAATTCTTAGGGCAATAACAACTGCCCTATATGACACTACATATATGCCAATAAAGGCGCCAGCATTTACAGTTGGCCATGATAAAGTGTTAACACAGCTTGATATTCAAAAAAACAAGATACCAATGCCAAAAACATATTTATCCAGTTCTGCACAAGCAGCAAAAAAAATACTGGAGAAAATGAACTATCCTATTGTTATGAAATTTCCATCCGGAACACAAGGCAAGGGTGTGATGTTTGCAGATTCATATTCATCTGCGTCTTCTATGCTTGATGCGCTATCTGCTCTGAGACAGCCATTCCTTATTCAGGAGTATGTTGAGACCGGCGGTGTTGATACAAGGGCAATTGTTATTGGCGACAAGGTTGTTGCATCAATGAAAAGAGAGTCAACGCAGGGAGAAAAAAGAGC
>JAGLZG010000020.1 GCA_023131705.1 Nanobdellota archaeon | reverse complement strand
AAAAATAAAAACCTTTAAATAATAGTTATTCTACATTAGAGACAACTAAACTTATAATTAAAAAAGAGGTGGATTAAATGGCACTAAATCTGGAAGGAGTAATCCTTAGTATTATTATTGGTACACTGGCAGCAATAGTATACAGCCTAAGAGTTCTGGTATTAGTAGAGAGACGTGTAGCAAAAATAGAAAGCCATATAGAACAAATGGCCTCAAAAATAGTTAAAGAAGAATTAAAAATAGAAAAAGCGCTAAAAAGAAGAAAAAAGAAAAAATAAACTTTTAGTTCTTGCTTTAAACTCAAATGAAATTTGAAAAAATAGTCAAAGATATAAAAAACCTAAAGATACAGTCTGCAGAAAACATAGCAAAAAACGCTGTTTTGGCGCTAAAACTATATTCTCAAACCATACATGCAATAACAAAAACAAGCTTTATAGAAGAGCTTGAAAGAGCAAAACAAATACTGTTTAAAACAAGGCCTACAGAGCCATGTATGAGAAATTCTCTTAATTTTATAATCCATGCTCTGGATGGAAAAGACTTAGAAGACCTTAAACAAAGATTTAATTTAAGGGTAAACCAGGCGCTAACCCATATAGAGTACGCACAAAACATAATAGCAGACATAGGTGCTAAAAAAATAAAAAATGGTTCAATCATATTCACGCACTGCCACTCTTCTTTTGTTACATCAATACTAAAAAAAGCAAAGCAGAGAGGAAAGAAATTTACAGTGCATAATACAGAAACAAGGCCCAGATTCCAGGGAAGGATAACTGCTTCTGAACTGTCCAAAGCAGGAATTCCTGTTATTCACTATGTTGATTCAGCAGCAAGGCTTGCTTTGAAAAAAGCAGATATGATGCTGATAGGATGCGATGCCATTGACTCAGAAGGAAAAGTCTATAATAAGATTGGCTCTGAGATGTTTGCTGAAATAGCAGATAAGTTTGATATACCAGTCTATGTTGCAGCAGACTCCTGGAAATTTGACCCAAAAACAATATTTGGCTTTAATGAAGAGATAGAGCAAAGAAATCCGGATGAAATATGGAAAAACCCGCCTAAAAATGTAAAAATATCAAATTATGCATTTGAAAAAATTGACCCTGGATTGATAACAGCTATAATATCAGAAATTGGGATATTTACCCCTCCAATGTTCCTTGAAGAGCTAAAAACAAACTATAAAGGGTTATTTACTTAGCTTTTTTCAGCTCTTTTTCTAACTCTTTTACCTCTTTTTCAATATTTTTTATAACTTCTTTATTATCTTCTTCATCAAGCACACTGCCGCATTCAGGGCATGTATAATTAAAATCAGTTGCCTGGTCAAAATTAAGCCTTATGCACTTGTTCTTACACACAAAAAAATTCCCATCTACTTCTCTCTCTAATCTTTCCTTTAACTTACCTATCCTTTTCCTCTTTAAGTCCCCCATAAGATATTTAACCCTTTTTAGATTAAAGGTCCAATAGTATATATACCACCCTTTCTTTTTATCTTTTTTTCTCATAAAACTCACAAGGTTATTCTCATAGAGCCTATACAACATATTCCTTGTTTCATTTACCTCTTTTTTTATGGTTTCAGCAATCTTAAACTCAGAGATATTCCTTTTATTCTTTAGAAACCTGACTAATGGGATCACATCATCACCAGCAACTTCTGTCACAACACCATCTATTATATTGTTTGATAATCTCATTTTATCTCAGAAATACTCATATCACCAAGCCTTTCTGAAGCTTATTATGAGTAATTACCATTTATAAATCTTTCGGTTAAATATCCAAAATATTGACTAAAAAAATAATTTTATTACCCCTCAATAGTCCAAGAATACCAGATTTAAATAATTAAACTCTCAAAACCAATCCCTTTATCATTCGCTAGCTCTAAATCCACCCTAAAAGAACCCCCTTTTTCCTTTAAATCCCCTGTTTTAATAAAAAACCACTCATTACCCTTAAACTTGACAGCAATATAAGGTTCAGCATCAAAAAGCCTTGCAAATCCCTTTAACTCCTCTATTCCCTTCTTTTCAAGATGCTTATAATTGTCTTTGGTTACCTTACACTCTATTGCCAGCCTTCTTGTTTTTTTTGCTGCTATTATATCTGGAGAAGGATATTTCATTGAACCAGAACCTGCTATGCGGCAACTTCCCCAACCTACTTTCCAGAACATATGGACCAAATCTCTCTCTGCATTTATACCTTTACTTTTGTGGGACATAGCTAAAACCTTTTTTAGAGTTTAATTTTCATGAAATCATGCGCCACTCTGACATTATTGAAAACATCCTTGGCATCTTCAAGAACTTCACTATCATCTTTATATCTTGCGCTTAGATGAGTTAGTATCAACTCATTAACATTTGCTTTATTGGCAATCAAGCCAGCCTGTTTTGCAGACATATGGAATCTCTCTTCTACTTTTTCACCCATTGCAGAAGCATAGGTAGCCTCACAAATCATTAGATCACTGTTTTCAGCCAGTTTATAGGCATTTTTACATTGAAGTGTATCTGCAATATATGTTATTTTCTTTCCTTCAACAACATAACAGACCATATCAGGCTTTATCTTTTTTCCATTAAATGTAATTGATTTTCCATCCTGCAATTTTCCCAGTAAAGGCCCTTCTTTTAGCCCTAGTTTTTTTGCTTTGCTTAACTCAATCCTTCTTCTGTCTTTTTCAATAAAACTAAAGCCTAATGTGGCTATGCCATGCTCTAACGGCAATGCCTCTATTTTAAAATCACTATTTTCAAAGAAAACACCTTTTTCAACATCAACAACTTTTAGATCTATATTATTATCAAAAACAAAAGCCTCAAACATGGCTTTAAATCTTTTTTTTGTTCCTTTTGGGCCGTATATCTCTAATGTTTTCTCATATTTGTTTGCTGCCAGTGTTTGTATTAAGCCAGGCAAACCCAAAACATGGTCACCATGCCAGTGGCTTATCAAAATCTTATTGATTTTAGAAGCGCTTATCCCTGCTATCTTTAACTGCCTTTGTGTTCCTTCTCCGCAATCCATTAAAATGTTATTGCCCTTAAAACTAACCAAAACACTGCTGTGATTCCTTTCTTTAGTAGGCACCATTGATGAAGTGCCTAAAAACACTATCTCTATCATAGTTTAGTATAATAAAATAAATCTATATAAAGGTTTTGCCCTTTAGCGAATTAGAAACAGAGAAGTTGAGTTTTCGTAAAAAACAAAATATGGAGATGCCTATCAACTTAATATTAAGAAATTGAAAGAAATCGAAGATTTGATATTTTAAAACATTTTATTCCACCAATCTGTGATTGGAGGTTGAACATGGGATAAAATGCGCTCAAAAGCGAACCGACCGAGCCCATAAGGTGAGTATGCCATCGGTTTCTAACTGATGGTGTCGGTAAGCTGTTGACACAGCGACCCATTCTATAAAACTCAATGGAATATAACATTTGTTAAATCCAATCTGCAGCATTATTTATAGAAGTGGGGTCAGCGCAGTTAGGGATACCACTAAAAAAACATCACTTTAAAGAATATATCATTTTCTTTCAAAGAACATTCTTTCATGACTCATAATCTCTCTTACAAAACATTCCTTTTGATCCCTATGGTCCATAGAAGAAATTTGTACTCTAAAGTCAGGATCTGTAAAATATCTTGGGATTAATCTAGCTGCACCCCAAAGAGCAGGAAATATTTTTTGTAGAGTATAAAGGTTCTTTGTAGATTGATTCCATCTATCCTGTGTTTCTATATAATCTAATCGTCCATTGTTACTTGATAAAAATCTAAAATAAGGAGCAGCGCAAGCAATTAAGTGGTCTCTGCTGGAAGGCAACCAGGAACCAGGATAAAATTTTCTTAGTCTTGCTAAAATAAGCTCATCAGAGTTTTCAGGAGACTTTAAAGTATTCTCAGAGGGATTTGGAATTTTCTTTCCCCAGGTCATCGTTTGAAGATAAAGTTTTCCACCTTTTGGCAGAACATCATGACAAAACTTAAAGAATTGCCCATAAACTTCATTTTGTTTTCCTTCTTTAAATTCTTCTTCTGAGCAGAAATGTTCTAAAGAACCTACAGAGACTACTCCATCAAACTTTCCTAATTCTTTTGGATTAATAGTTTTGTAATCCTGTAGCCTTGATTTTAACCCCTTATTTAAGTTATAAGTATTCTGTGCACTTGAAAGTGTTAGACCTACAGCTTGTCCCCCTCTTTCTCTAATTGCGTTTAAAATAGGACCCCAACCACAACCTATATCCAGTATTCTCTGGCCTGGTTTGAAACCAATTCCTTTAAGAATAGATTCATGTTTATCTCTTTGTGCTTGCTCTAAGGTTTTGTTAAAATCTCCATCAAATAGAGCACAAGTAATATCTGCATATTCCCCAAGTCTTAAAATATGAAAATAATCGACCCAGTTATATATTGCCTCTATTTCTTTTTGATTAGCCACGTCTTTAGATAATTACAATGTCTTTTTAAATGTTGCCTCTAAGAATCACACAAAAACCTATTGCGCTGACTCCCTAAAAACAAAAAAATAGTGCTGGCGACTCCTCCGGGCCTTAGGCTCTCGGTTTTTTGATGATTTGATATTTTAAAACAGCAACCCATTCTATAAAACTCAAACTCAATAGCATTTAACGATGTTATGTGTTTTTTCTGCAAGAAAAAATGCCTAAACGAAGCGTAGGCACAGTATGATGCAGGGCGATTTTCCTAAAATTTATATATCTCTGCATATATGGCTTTCATTATGGAAAACTTTAAAGGAGTTATTGGAATTATTTTTATAAGAGAAACTCCAATAAAATATGTTCTTATTAATAATCAAAGTACTGGAAACATCACTTTTCCTGCTGGTGCCAGAGAGGGCAATGAAACAAGTAAACAAACTCTTGAAAGAGAAATAAAAGAAGAAACGGGTTTATTGCCGAATAAATATAAAATTATTAAAACCCCTGTTGTTCATGAGTTAGTTTATAATGCTAAAAAGAAGGAAAGAGTAGGTCAAAAAGTAAGACAAAAGGTATATTTAATTGAAACTGATAAAAAAGAATTAACTCCTGAGGATACTGATTCCATAATTGAGGGTTGGTATGATGAGGATCATGTTCTGGAAAAATTAACTTTTGATGATTCTAAAGGATTATTCCTGAAAGCCATAAAATACATCTAGAAAATCGCCAGAGCAAATTACGCCTAACAACATATAAACAACCACTTTGTTTTTAAGTGTTATAAGATTTATACTACTTGTTTTCAAACCATCATAATGCGTTTTTTTTGTATCTGTTTTATGGTTGTTACCAATCACCACCTTCATAAAAACAGAAACATTTTTAAGT
>JAGLZG010000002.1 GCA_023131705.1 Nanobdellota archaeon | reverse complement strand
CCTTTCAACGGATTAATTTAGGCGTTTCAGTAAATGAGTCTACTATTGCAGCCAGCAGCCTGGATAAGTTTAGCAGATTACCAACAGCTGATCCTGGGAACAGGTTGGATGTAGAATTTATATATGATCTCCAGGCAGATCTGATTGATGAGATTGTTGCTGGGAATGGTACAGCAACTCACAATGCCAACTCCAGGGATGTATCTCTCAGGAATGTTGCAACAGGTACAGGAGATTCTGCTGCATTAGCATCCTATCCAGTACCATATACTCCAGGGAATTCTCAGCTGGTTGAAATTACTGGAGCACTAAATGCAGCCAATATATCTGGAGGATCTGCAGAGGTTTTTTTGAGATCAAAAATCACAGGAGCTGTGGTTGATCAGGTATTTAATCAGGTAGCAGGGGAGTGGAATGGAGTAGACGTTTCCACAGTTGACTGGAGCAAATCACACATTTTTGAGATGGATTTTCAATCATTAAAAGTGGGAATTGTATCATATTATCTGAACAGGGCTGGAAAACGTGTGAACGTTCACAATATATACAATGATAATATCAGGACTTCTGGATATTGGCAATCTCCGACTCTGCCAGTATGATGGAAAATTTACAATGATGCAACATACACATATGCAGAGATCCTGCTGGGAGATGATAATAATGGAATCGGTTTCAGGTATAAGGTGCCAAAAAATGCAGGAGCAGAACTCAGAGTCATCTGTGCCACAGTTAAAAGTGGAGGAGGAGACAATCTCCAGGGAATTGATGGGCTGCATAGATCTGCTGATATGGGAGTTGCTACAAAAACAGTGAGTACTATTCTGATCCCTTTGATTTCAATCAGATCAAAATCAAATTTTCAGGGAGTGCCAAATTTATCTCTGGCTATTCCTTTGAGTGTGTCTCTGCAGGCTGATAATCCTATTAGATATGTAATCCTGCACAATGCAGCACTCACTGGAGCTGTTTGGGCAGATGTGGATGCTAATGAATCAGCTGTAGAGTATGATATCACAGCCTCGGCTGTTGCAAATGGGCATCAGGAGTATTCTGATTATCTGGGAACATCCAAAAATCAATCCTCATCAGATGGGGCTCCTCTCGGAAAATCTTTGCTCTGGAGTAGGAAAGGATCAGAAACTGGCATTTTAACAATTGCAGCAGTGAGGTCTGGAGCGACAGATGCAGACGTATTGGCAGCGGTAAGGATTAAGGAAATTAAATAATTTGAGATCATGGCTAAAATAATTGTAACAAGTACAGCAAATTCAATCATTGCCTCAATGGGGGAATATTTCACAGATGTGCCAAAAAAAACTCCTACAAAGGAGGGAGTGTGGAGGAAAAACTCTGTAAACTTTCACCAGGAGGATGATCATGTTGTTGCAAACAT
>JAGLZG010000199.1 GCA_023131705.1 Nanobdellota archaeon | reverse complement strand
GAGAATCTCCTCAAAAAAGATTAGACTCTTTTTGTGGAGGTACTGAGTAATCAAAGATTACTGGTACCTCACACTCACTCCGTTCGCGGAGGTGGCAGAGTGGTCAAATGCGCTAGCTTGAGGGGTTAGTTCCTAAGTGGATACGCGAGTTCGAATCTCGTCCTCTGCATCAAGACAAGATAAAATATATTAATATCAAAGATATTAAAATGAAACGAACAGGACCAACAAACGAAAATCTGAGAAGCTTAATCATAGATTTGAAGAGATTAGCAATTGAGAAAGAGATTAAGCTATTCAAAAGACTAGCAACTGAACTGGAAAAATCAACCAGGAACAGAAGGGTTGTTAATCTAAGCAGAATAAGCAGGTATACACAGGAGAATGATGTAATTGTTGTTCCCGGAAAGGTTTTGGGTACTGGTTTATTGAACCATAGTCTAACAATATATGCTTATAAATATTCTGACGGCGCTTTGGAAAAGATAAACAATGCAAAGGCCAGGGCAAATAAAATAAATGATCTTATCAAAGAAGAGATTAAAGGCAAGAAAATAAAGATAATAGGCTAAAATGATAATTGACGGTAATAATCTGATACTTGGAAGGGTAGCAACATTTGCTGCAAAGAAGGCTTTGCTAGGAGAAAAAGTAGATATTATTAATTGTGAGAATATAGTAATCACTGGAAACAAGAAAGATATCATTGCGAAATATAAAAGAAAGAAAACAATGGGAGTGCCTTCAAAAGGCCCTTTTCAACCAAAAAAACCTGATATGTTTGTAAGGAAAATAATAAGGGGAATGCTGCCTTATAAACAGCCGAGGGGAAGAGATGCGTTTGAAAAAATAAAATGTTACTTTGGTGTTCCGGGAAGTTTAAAAGAAAAAGCAGCTACAATAAAAACTGCAGAAGTGGATAAAGTTCCTAATTTAAATTATATCACAGTTGGAAAAGTTTGCGAGGTATTGGGATGGCAAAGAAAATAATACAAACAAAGGGCAAGAGAAAAAGAGCAATAGCAAGAGCTACTTTGAGAGAAGGAAAGGGAAAAATAAGGTTCAATAAAACACCATTAGATCTTATAAATCCTAAATTGCTGAGGATGAAACTAAGAGAGCCTTTGCTATTAGCAGATGACACAGCAAAGATGGTTGATATTGATGTAAGCGTTTTTGGAGGAGGCATTATGTCACAGGCAGATGCAGCAAGATTAGCTATTGCAAAGGCGCTTGTGCAGTTCAATAAGAAATTAGAAAATGTATTTTTAAAATATGACAGGCAGCTTTTAGTTGCTGATGTCAGAAGAAAAGAACCTTCCAAGCCAAACAGGCATGGCAAGGCAAGGGCAAAAAGACAAAAAAGCTATCGTTAAAAAGGATATAAATGTTAGACAGGTGAGAAAATGATAATACCAATAAGATGCTGGAGTTGTGGAAAACCAATAGCCCAGCTTTGGGAAGAGTATAACCAAAGGCTTGAAAAACAGGGGGAAGAAAACAGAAAGAAGATACTGGATGAGTTGGGACTAACAAGATATTGCTGCAGAGCAATTTTTTTAGGCCATGTTGATCTGATAGACACTTCTTCCAGGTTTAAGAAATTTTAGTTTTTTTATTTTATTTTTTCTATTTTATATGATGTCTGAAATTTTCCATCCAGTCTTTGACTGGTGGCTGAAATCCAAATACTTTTTGTATCTGGAAAATTTCTGAGCATGCTCAAGAAC
>JAGLZG010000198.1 GCA_023131705.1 Nanobdellota archaeon | reverse complement strand
AAGCTTATATCATTTGATATTCATATTAACTGTGTTCTGGAAGAAGTAGAAGAAAGAATCAATGGTGAAGTAAAAAGAAAGCTTGGAACAATATTCATAAGGGGAGACACAATAACAATAATATCGCCGCAATAAGTGATCTAAAATGTCAAAAGGAACAGCATCAATGGGTAAAAAGAGCAGGAAAAAGAGCCATATAATCTGCAGAAGATGTGGCAAAAGAAGCTACCATGTCAGCAAAAAGGTATGCAGCTCATGCGGTTACGGCAAAAGCAAGAGACTAAGGGGCTATAACTGGAAGAAAAATTCAAAATAGACTATTTGTGGTGAACAGCCTTGCCAAAAAATTTCTTCACGCTTTCTTTGAATATCAAGCCTATGAAAACAATATAGCCTGTTGCAAATATAGCCAAGCTTAATATTAAAGGTTTTGTGTCTTTTACAGGGCTTAGCATAACCCCTTCAGGAGCAATAACAGGGGACTGGCTTGTTATTGAGATTACTGCCATCATGCCAATGCTTAATAAAACAGGGAGGGATAGTAAAACCCCATATACAATCCTTCTTTTTTTAATATGCTTCTTTTTCATTTAACTCCCTTTACCTCTATTGATTTCTCATCACATAAAATATTATTTATTTTTGGGACAACCCTGACTACCCCATTTTCTTCTTCTATGATTAAACTTACACTTGAGCAATCAGCTGATTCAGCATATATTGTTCCCCAACCCATAACCATAATGCCAAGCATAGCTGCAAATACTATAAGAATAACAGTTGATATTAAAGGAGCCATCGCTTTTCTGGATTTCATCTTAGATTTTTTATAAACTTGTCTATCCTTTTTTCTTCATTTGATATTGTCCTTATATAGGGGAGTGTTCCTATTATGAGTATTGCAAAACCAGCAATTATAAGAAAATTAAGTGTTAGGCTGTTTACATAACCATACAAAAATCCAAGAACACCAACAACCATAAAGAGAAAATATAACCATATGCTCTTGTCAAGAACAAGCTTTGATTTTTCCCTTCTAATATCTGATTTTTTTAATTCAAGCTGAATGATTTGTTTTTGTGTTTCCAGATTTACCATTTTAGATGATTAGGATTAGGGATATATAAACTTTTTGTATTTGTCGCCAACTCAAAAAAATTATTGTCTTGTAAATCTTCACCATATAAACTTCTTACGTTTGAATCTGTTATAATTCCATATCTACTAATTCCATATTTGCTAAAATCTATTTTTAATAAATTTTCCTTACCAATCTCAATAACATAACTTCTAATTCCAAGGTTTACTTTTATTTGTGCCATATTTATCATAAATAACGAGAATTTTAAAAACCTTCCGCCTCTGGGGCTGGTAACTCTGACAGCGATATATTCAATTCAGGGCGCCCCGCTATAGAAGTCCTGTTGTCTCATCAAACCCATACATTAAGTTGAAATTTTGAACTGCTTGACCAGCACCACCTTTAATTAAATTATCTAATGCAGAAGTAATTGTAATTAATTTACCATCTTTATTGAAAGATATATGACAATAATTTGAATTCTTTAATTTTATAAGTATTTTCTTTAAATAACAAACATTAATTCCTTCAGGTTGGAAATCAACTAATTTTACAAACGGTTTATCCTTGAATGAGTTTTCGAATAAAGGATAAACTTGGGATGAATCTTGTAATTGTGCATCTATTTTAGCAACAATTCCAGTTTCCAATGGATAAACTAGATATGGTTCAAAAAATTCTATTTGTTTTCCTAAATATTTTTCAATTTCTGCTACTTGAGGATGTTCTTTATCTTTTGCATATCTTTCTATTCCCTTATCTTTAATTACGGGCTGGTTTGGCTTTCCGGAAACACCAGAATAAGCTTTTATTCTTATATTAGTTACAATATCTTTAACAGGCAATAATGCTTCAAGGATAGATGTTGCATAACAACCAGGATTTGTGATTCTTTCTGCAGTCTTAATCATATCTCTGTTCAATTCAGGCAGACCATAAATCCAATCATTATCACATCTATGGTCTATACTCAAATCTACTACTTTTTTTCTTCCTAATTTTAATAAATATTTTTCACTCTCATTATATGGTAGTGCTAGAAAAACTAAATCTACATCTAATAAAGATCCTTTTCTACCTTCTTTCCTACTTTCAGTATAAACAATATTGGTGTAAGGGTGTCTATTCAAAATTTCAACTAGAGGTTTCCCCAATCTTCCAGTATGTCCGATTACCCCAACGTTTACCATATTTCTAATAGAATCATAAAGAATTTTAAAAACCTTCCGCCAATTAAAGTCATCCCAAACTGGTGGTGATATAGGAAGCGACACAAAAATTAGGATATAAATAAATGTCGCTTACTATTTTAGAAAAAGACACAATTACCCTATAATTAATGTCTTTTTCTAATAAATACAAAAGTATTTATATGGGTTTTTATAGCATATCAAATTATGATAGAATTTTTAGGCTTTGTTGGTGATATGTTTAATAGGTTTGTTCCTCTTCTAAGAACACTGATTACAATTATTATCTTTCTCATTGTGTTTAATATTATTTTAGGCTTAATAAGAAAGATGCTTTTGAAAAGGGCTAAAACAAAGAAGCAGAAATCCAATATACAGATATTCTCAAGGATTTTCAAGTATATGACTTTATTACTGGTGGCAATATTTGCCATCTTTAGTTATGCCGGTTCATGGACAGGCTTAGGAGTCACAGTTGG
>JAGLZG010000197.1 GCA_023131705.1 Nanobdellota archaeon | reverse complement strand
CTAATAGCCTTTTTTTTGCCTTTATACAATAATCCATATAATCTTTTTTTATCCAGTTCAATAGCAATTATATCTGGTTTTGATTTTAGTATAGCTTCTTCTATATCTTTAACGCTTTGATAGGCTATATGGCTTGTTCCTATTATTGTAAGGTTTTTATACTTCATGCTATGATCCAATCAAACCAGTTTTAAAAAACTTTCTATTCACCCTTTTTGCCCAATTTCTTCCAACCAAGCAAAAACTTTAAATATTAATACATTCTTATACCATCTATTGTTACTATAAAATTAAAAAAGGTGGTTCATAATGTTAAAAATGAAGAAAATAACAGAAAGTTATGATATGAGGGTTTTTACAGATGACGGCGAATATTTTGGTGATATTGAAGAGGCAATTCTTACCCAGACAAAAGTTTTTGGATGGCGTGTAAGGTCAACAAAAAACTCATTTTTGAGCAAAGTTCTTGGCTCTGCTAAAGGGGTTATTGTCCCTCATCAGCTTGTTAAGAGTATAGGGGATATTATAATCATAAGCAAAGCAGCTGTTCCAAGCTATACTCCTGAAGAAGAAGAAAAAGAAGAATAAAAATAAATTTTTATTTGCTTTTGATTAACACCCTTTCTAAACCTTCTTTTCTCTTTATTTCTAATCTGTCAGCTATGTCACTTAAACTTTTGTATAATTTTGTTGCATCACTTATGCCTAAATTAGTATCAAGTTCTCTTAAAACCTTAACATAAGCGCTTACAGGTAAATCTGCTTCTCCGACTCTGCCATAAACCAGGTATATGTTTTCCTTTTTTCTTTTCTCTTCGATTAATCCTTCTAATATCCCGCCATACCTTGGGTGCTTCTCTTTAAATTCATCTATTGCTCCCCTCATAGTCCTTGCTCTTGCCTCTTTTCTCTTTGTCTCTATATCAGCAATTACCCTTGCGCCTTCTGATAGCTTTTCTCCGGCAGCTAATCTTCCATAAACATCCTCCACTATTGGCTCCATCCTTCGGTCAGCTTTTTTATATAAGCTGGACAAAGGTGCAATTACCCTTCTATAAGCAACCAAATTTTCAGTTGCAATTGTTAATCTATTTCTCATTTTTATCTACCTCCAAACTTGTTTGGAGACCATGCAAAACCTGTTTTGCTGTTGCCTCCAAAAACTTATAAAAATAATGTATTAGATTTAGCATAAAAACTATTGTGGTGAAATAAATCACCATAAAATTTATATATTACCTTTGTGTATCTCTAAATCATGGATGAAAATATACTTGAACAAGCTGGCCTGACAAAAACAGAAGCAAAAATATATCTGTCTCTGCTGGAACTTGGATCATCACTGGCAGGGGAAATAACAAAAAAATCAGGAATACACAGGAGAAGCGTTTATGATGCAATAGAAAGGCTGATTGAAAAAGGGCTCATATCTTATATCAAGACCAATAACAGGAAATATTTTGAGGCTGTAAAACCAGAAAGATTATTAGATATACTAAAAGAGAAACAGGAAAACATAAAGTCACTGATTCCAGAACTCAAACTAAAATATAAATTTTCAAAAGAAAAACAGGAAACAACATTTTGGCGTGGAAAACAAGCTTTAAAATCTATTTTTGATGACCAGATAAATGAAAAAAAAGAAATATTAGTGTTTGGGGCATCCTCAAACGCAGACAGGATAGTGAAATACTATTTCCCAAAATATGATAATCTAAGAGTTAAAAACAAGATAAGGATAAAAGCAATTTTTAATGAAAAAATAAAAAAGAAAATACCTTTAGCAGAAATAAGATACCTGCCGGAAGAATTTAGAAGCCATTCAGCAACAAACATATATTCAGATAAGGTTGCAATAATACTCTGGACACAGGAGCCTTTTGCAATACTCATAAAAAACAGGGAAATAGCAGACTCATATAGAAACTATTTTAAGCTTATGTGGAACATAGCTAAGAAATAATACGGTAGTGGTCTAGTGGTATGACATCAGCTTCCCATGCAATAGCAGAAAAAGCTGGTTACCCGGGTTCAAAACAGAAAAGCCCACAGATTTCGCAAGAGATCCCAAGCAGAATACACGTTGTGTATTCGCTGTTGAAAGTCCCGGCTACCGTATAATTTATTCTCTCAATTATTGAACCCTATTATAATAATTAAGATTCATTACCAAAACAATTCCCATCAATTCAAGCGAACACAGGGAGCAATAAAGAACAAGAATTCAGGGGCGGTTTTCTTTTATTATGCTGTACCAACAAAACCATGAGTTTCAATTATTTTAGTTTCAGGATATTTTTCCATAATCACATTTCTTAACCAATCAAAAGTATATGAGATGAGTTCTGCGACAGTAAACTTATCATTTAATTTTTGGTGTTCTCTAAATTCTTTATCTTCAGATTTAAGATGAAAATGCAAATGATTTTTAGGTTCTTTTTTGTCTTTTGATTCATTATCAATTCTAAACCAAGGAATATTATCTTTCCTAAAATTCAAACTGAAAATAAATTCTTCAGTTGAAACTATTGAATGATTAGAAAGAGGATTTTTTGTAAAATTATTTATCCTCACATCAGTAAAGTGATTATCCCCTAAATTAAAAGATTTTGTGATAGTGCTATTGTTTCTCATTCCGTTTGCATCTATCAAAGGATATAGAGAACTTTCAACATCCCAGATATTAACTATTTTTCTGGAGTCCACCATATTTCATCAAATCTATCTCTACTTCCATCAGATGTAGTTATATCCTTATATTTGATTAATTCACCACTTTCTGCATCGACTTCAATAGCCCAATAATGATAGAAATCCCATCCTCCTTTTTTGTAGTATAAGAAATATACGCTTCCGCCATATCTGGCTTCTTGACCACCATAGTTACCAATATCATCCATTCCAATTAAATCCTCTAACTCTTCTTTCACATAGTTTTGATAATCATTATAGTCAGAGAATTTATAATCAATATCACCCGTGGTTTCTTCTTTTTGATTGACTTCAATAATGTCACAATCTTTTAAATTGTCTTTAACAGTTCCATCTTGACATTGATATTTAATTATTGGTTCTGGTTCATCACAATCTGATAATTTTTCTTCAACGCTTCCATCGTAACACTCATATTTTATAACTTCTTTAGTTTCAATTTCCACTTGTTTAGGACATTCAGAACAATCTAGTTCTGGGCAAATTTGTGTAGAACAAAGGTCTAATGAATCAACGATTTCACCATTAGCACATTGATATTTAGTTTCTGTATTTACTTGACATCCAGTTAAGAAAACCAAGCCAAGAATAATTATAATTGGAATAATTTGCTTCATAATATTCAGTTAATAAAAGCTATTTAATAAATGTTACGAAAAGAAAACCTCCCTCTTCCTTTTTTTAGTCCCTGAAATATTCTTAGAAGAATTGAGTTTGTTAGATAAATCACAGTCATTACCTACTCCATCCTGCTTATCATTCTGTTAAGCAAATCAAGGATAATAGAATTCAGTTTTACTCTTTGTTCATCTATCTTACCGGTTAACTCTTCAATATTCCTTATTTGTTCTCCAAGTATTCTCTCTTTTTCATCTATTGTCAAATCCTTTTCTTTTATAAGGGCAAGCTGTGTTTTAATCTCATCCTGTAGATCATCAATGTTGATGCCTAAAGCCCTTACCTCTTCCAGCTGTGTCTGGACATCTGCTACCTTTCTTTTATTTGAGAAATAACTAAAAGCAAAAAAAGAGCCGGCTATCAATAATAAAATAATTGCTATACCCATAATAACCGGATAGATGGGCTTTTTAACATCCCCTTTAACTTCATCTAAATGCGGCTTTAGGGATTCTGGCTGCTTGAGCCCCAGAACCATATCAGCAGCGCTCTCAACATCTTCCTCACTATGGCCATTTTTAATAAGAATATCTTTTATGTAATTTAAGTTAAACCCCTTTTCTAACCCCCTTTTCATATAATTAACAACTACATCACTGGCCATATTGCATACTATAAATTAATTTGTTTATAATCTTTTTGGTTTTTTATCCTTTATTGAGGACATCTTCTTCTGTTATTGGCTCAACCATGCTAAACATTGATTTTAAGCCTGTTTTCAGGGATTTTTCATCACTAACCTTGTTATGGACATAAGGTCTTATAATCCACTTTTTTTCAGTATTTGAAAACATATTTACAAAATATATTGTTAGCTTGTCAAAATCAACAAACCTTTTCCAGTTATCTGCAATAATGTTAAAATTATCCAGACTGTTAAACAAAACAATATTAACATGCATGTCCTTGTCTATCCTTGAAATAATATTATCTATATCTTTAATAAAAGGTTCTGCAATAAAAAAGACTTCTTTATCATTATAAATAACCTTTAAATCAAAACCATCTTTTGATTCTTCTATTTTTATTATACTATCCAGAACAACATCCTTGTTTTTAATAAAATTAACAGTCCAATCAACTAAAAGCTTCTTGACCTCTTTTTTATCCATGACTGTTTCTTAAATTATTATGTTTATAAATTTTACTACAACAAGAAAAAATAATTCATATAACCTTAATCATTCTCAACTCTTGGAGCAAGTATAAAGCTTAACTGCAGTTTGTCAACAACAGTGTAATCAAGCTTCAGAGGATAATCCTTGTTAAACTGTACTATCACATTATCAGAAAGTTTTGAAGCATCCATGATTTTCTTAAGATATTCTATACTATACTTTGATTTTATCTTATCATTCCCGTCAATATTTATCTTTGTATCATCATCTGCATTTATCTCAATATTAGCATTAGATAAGTCTCCTTCTGCATTAACTATAAACTTATTTTTATCTGCTTCAAATGTAACAGACTCTGCCACAATATCAACATCCTCTACAGCATTATTAAATATTGATGCAGGTATATCTATCTTAACAGGAAAACTTAGTTCAGGCACTTTTTGGTCTTTTTCCTCTATATCAATCAAAGGCAGGCTGAATGTTCTTGTTGATTTTCCTTTTAGCTGTATCTTTAATTTATTGTCTGCCAGTTCCAGGCTGAGCATATCATTTGCCCCTGCCCTTCTCAATATCTGTTTTAGATTTCCCAGATTAATTGAGATTATTTCCTCTTTTTTAACATCATACTCAGTAAAGCAGCTGCTTAACAGCTTAAAAACAAACATAGCAACATTTGCAGGATCCATTGCTACCATTTCAATAGCGTTTGGAGTAATCTTAAACCTTGCTTCATTAACTAACTCAGAAATAATTCCTATACTGTCTTTTAAGTACTTTGGTTCAGCTAGTGTAAGTTTCATATTAAACCCCCTATATATAGAAGTGTAAAACGCACCAATATATAAATATTTCTTTTTATACCCTAATCTTTTGCCCATCTCTCACTAAATGTATATTCTCTTTTTTATAGCCCATCTCTAAAGCTAAATCAGCCAGTGCCTCTCTCATTTCCTTGTTTCCATGAGCAGGTATTATATGTTTTGGTTTCACTAAATTAATCAAATCCCTTAAATCCTCTCTTGCAGCATGCCCTGAAACATGAATATCCTTGAAAACCCTTATTCCTTTTTCTCTTAACTTTTTTTCAAGAAAAGCCCTGTTCTCAATGTTTGTAGGGGTTGGAATGGTCTTGCATGAAAATATAACATGATCCTCTGGATTTAGATTGAAATTAATCTTTTTATCCACTATCTTGCTTAAAACAGCCTTAGGCTCACCCTGATGGCCTGTTACAACCAGGATATAATCCTTTCTTTTGTTATCCTTGATGCTTTTCAGCCTTTTTTCAATTTGTTTCCCATATTTTACAATTTCCACCTTATCTGAGAACTTAACAATGCCAACATCTTCTCCTGCCTGAACATACTTTGCAAGGCTCCTCCCTAAAAAAACAATCTTTCTGTTAAGCTTTGAGCCTATGTCTATTATGCTTTTCAGCCTTGCTAAATGGCTTGCAAATGTTGTCATGATTATTAATTTTCCCCTTGAGTTTGTGCCAAGCAAAACATCCTTAAGCATTTCTTTTGCAACACTTTCTGAAGAGGTTTTTCTTGCATCTTTTGCGTATGTTGAATCGCATATTAAAGCTAATATCCCCTTTTTACCCAGTTCTCTCAACCTCTCATAATTTGGTTTTTTGCCTAAAACAGGATAGCTGTCAAACTTAAAATCATTGGCATACAATATAATGCCATACTTTGTGTGTATTGCAATCATAACAGTCTGGGGTGTAGAATGAGTCATATTGATGAACTCAAGCTTTATGTTTTTGCTTAGATGATAAGAACAGTTGACAGTAAGAGCTTTTATAGGATTCTTTAAATCAATCCTCTCATCTTTCAGAATAGCTTTAAGCACAGCAGTGCTAAAAGGGGTGGATAATATCTCACAATCAAACTTATTGCTCAGATAAGGTATTGCTCCAATATGGTCAAGATGAGCATGCGTTGAAACAATTGCCTTTACATTTTTCTTCAGATGATTAATGACAGATATGTCAGGAACAGCCCCAACTTCCATTAACTTACTTCCGGTTATCTTAACAATATCCTCTTCATCAGAATCAGTATATTTGATATAGCTTTCAAGATGCAATCCTAAATCACAAAGAACAACCTCTCCATCCACATTTATAGCAGTGCAGTTTTTACCTACTTCATTATACCCTCCTACTGTATGTATTTCTATCATAACATTAAAAAGAAATTGATTAGTATAAAAATGTTTGTAAATAGTGCGGGGAGGAGGACTTGAACCCCCGTAGGCACTAAGCCAATAGATGACTTACAAATGATTCTTTCATTGCACTCTTTATGAGCACTCAACACTCAAATGCTTTGAGTCTATCCCGTTTGGCCACTCCGGCATCCCCGCATATAAAGAAGATTCCGCAATCTTCTTCT
>JAGLZG010000196.1 GCA_023131705.1 Nanobdellota archaeon | reverse complement strand
CCTGTTAAATTGGTTATGTTTGTATAAATATTGCTGTATGTGCTATTCCATATATAAAGGGTTAAATTAGCAATTGCTGTATCATCTGTTATGTTGCATGAGAAAGTTTGTTCTGCTGTAAAGGTTGCTGTCTCATTTGCAGGACTTACCAAATGCACACTAGGAGGAGCTTTTTCAAACCCAATCACAACAGAGCTTGTATTAAGCTGAGGAGTATAATTAATATGATTTGTTTCCAGTTTTGCTTTATATTGTATATATTGCGAATCTGTTAATGAGCTTATATCACATAATGCTGAATTATTACAATCTATATCCCAAGCATCTCCTGAGCATGCAGGGTCATTGCAATCTCTTAGTGAGATGTTTATGTTGGTATTATTAGCAAGCCTTAAATCATCAACATAAATTTCATTATCAGCATCAGCATTTGTAATTGTTATTATAATCTGGTCTATTGCATCCTTATTAGAACTACTAACACCAGACACATCCCATGTCTCTGTCTGCCATGTATTTGCACTTGCTATGCTTACTGTATGCTCTGTTGTTGTTCCTCCAGAATCATGTATGCTAATCTTGAAATTACTGCCTGTTCTATTGGCTCTGGTATCAACTTTAATTGTATTATATCCAGATAAATCTTTTGTTGGGCTTACTGTTCTGGTGAGAGTATCACTCAAAGAACCTGTTTGCTGTGCTATTCCTTTTAATGAATATGTGCCTTGTTGTTTTATTGTGGATTCAGAGTAGCATTGGAGATTTGGGACAGCAGCTTCCATCATCTCCATTTCATGTAATTTTGTGTTTCCTCCACCACCTGCATTATTAGTTATATCTAATTTATAATATCTATATGCTGCAGTATTTGCAAAAGTAAATTCCTTCCATACCCCATCACTCCAACTTGTATGACTTGTTTGCGTATCTAAAGTAGCCCAATTACTATCATCATTACTTCCTTGAAATGTCCAATCTCTAGGTGCATAACCTAAATAAGGAGATCCCACAACAAGACGATATTTAGTTATTGTCTTTTCGTATCCTACCCCAAAATCATATTTTAACCATCCGACTTTAGTCCCGACATCCCACATATTGGAAGTAGCTATTGTCTTATCAAATGCTTTCCACCCATAAGAAGAACCATAATGTGTTGAATCTGACACTACATTTGGAGAAGGAGCAGTATAACTTGTCATAGTTGCAGTTACATCAGTGCCATAACCCCCAGCAGCATCACTACTCACATACGCAGCTTGAGCAGAAGCATTTGAGGAATACTCCATATAATCAAGTTCCAAAGAAGGTATAGAAGGCAAATATTCACCCCAGCTAATATTCTTCCAGCCTGCTACAAATGTAGCATTAAATATCTTGGAAGTATAATAACCAGTTGTGTTTGGATATTGCCCAGAGCCGTTTGCAGCCAAGCCAATGTAATTAACAGATGTATTGAATGTTGCATTAGCATAAGTTCCCAAATCCCATCCACTAAACGTATAATTAGCAGAAGCATTTGCACAGTTATTACTTGAATCACATGCTTCACAATTCCATGTAATCGTTGTATCCTTTATTGTGTAATTGCTAAACAAATCCCTGTTAAACAAAGTTGAATTAGAAGTTCCTGTTAGTGTTTTTGTTTCTATTGCAGTCAGTGTTCCATTCGCATTATTATATAAAGTTATATTTGCCAAATCTGCATTATCTGTTGCTGAGCAGTTAAATATAACATTTGAATTAATATCTATTGAGTTATTGCTGTTTGTAGGGATGTTTAGTGTTATTGTTGGGGGTGTTATATCTGATTCAGAACAAGTATCTGCATGTTCTGTTGTATCAATAGTATATCCAGTTGTTGTATTCCATAAAGTTCCTGCTGACTGCCAATCCGTATCAACACAAGTTGATGTTCCATTTCCTACATATCCTACATAATATTCATCTGCTGAAACATTTCCTGTTATGCAATCACTCCATATTCCACAGTTTATTTCTGCAGAAGGGTTTACATCAGAACCACTAGAACATACATTTCCAGCAGAGACATTCAACGAAGCATCATTTGTATCACAAGCTCCTTCGCCATCGCAGTAACCATCGGGTCCTCTTCTTTGATACTGGTTCCAGCAAGCATTCCATGAAGCAGAGCATTCATCCTTCAAGTCTTCTGTGGCTATTTGATTTACACAGGTATTAGATGAACACTTTTTACATAAACCACAATCAGAATCTACACTACAATCTATAGCATACATATTATCAATATAAAATGTATTATCTGCGCCTGCATTTAGTATAGTTATCTTTATTTGGTCAATAGCGTCTTTATTAGAACTGCTAACACCTGATATATCCCATGTCTCTGTCTGCCATATATTTGCACTTGCAATGTTTACTGTATGTTCTGTTGTTGTTCCACCAGAATCATGTATGCCTATCTTGAAATTACTACCAGTTCTTGAGGCTCTTGCATCTAATTTTATTATATTTTTACCTGTTAAATCTTTTGTTGGGCTTACTGTTTTTGTGAGAGTATCACTCAAAGAATCTGTTTGAAGTGCTATTGCTTTGAGAGAGTAAGAACCCTGTTGTTTTATTGTGGAAGAATAGGATTGGAGATTTGGAGGACTTACTCCGGTGTATACATAATCTGATTGTGCACCAGCTATTAAGTTGCTTCCATCAGAATCAGAAGCAACTCCCCTCCAGTTTTTAGATGAACCTCCGGGTTCTCTTTGTGTCCAAGTTGCACCACTATCTGATGAGGTGTATACATAACCTCCAGTATTTACAGCAGCTAAATTGCTTCCATCAGAATCAGAAGCAACTCCATACCAGTTTGCACCTCCAGCAGGTTCTCTCTCTGTCCAAGATGCACCACTATTTGATGATGTGTATAGATCAGTACCCAGTGCACCAGCTATTAAGTTGCTTCCATCAGAATCAGAAGCAACTCCTTTCCAGTTCAGACCTCCGGGTTCTCTCTTTGTCCAAGATGCACCACTATTTGATGAGGTGTATAGAGTATCTCCATCTCCACAAGCTATTAAATTGCTTCCATCAGAATCAGAAGCAACTGCATGCCATGTTTTAGCTACACCTCCAGCAGGTTCTCTCTTTGTCCAAGATGCACCACTATTTGATGATGTGTATACATAATCTGATTGTGCACCAGCTATTAAGTGGCTTCCATCAGAATCAGAAGCAACT
>JAGLZG010000195.1 GCA_023131705.1 Nanobdellota archaeon | reverse complement strand
ATTTTGGTGGAGCTAACCCATGCCCAGATACAAGATTACAATCTGGAGAGAAATGGGAGCCATCTGGAATAAAAGTAAATAAAAGATCAGTCTGGACTGTAACAACTCAACCATATAAAGGAGCTCATTTTGCTGTATTCCCCCCCAGCTTAATTGAACCATGTATCCTTGCCGGTTGTCCTTATGATGGAACAGTTCTTGATCCCTTTGGTGGTAGTGGTACAACTGGAATGGTATCAGAGAGACTAGGAAGGAATAGTATACTCATTGAACTGAATCCAGAGTATATAAATATCCAGAAGGAAAGAACTTCCCAGAGAGGCTTCTCTTTTGGGAATAATGAAGAAATGCTAAACTAATATGAGAATATTAAGAGTCTTTCCATCCATCACAAGACTCACTCCCAGAGATGAGTTGACAAGATTTGATGTTCCAGGTCTGTTTGATCCCCAGGAAGAGATTGATGAAATTCATATTTCAGTGACCTTCACATGGGATATCCCCAGAGCTGAATATCTCTTCAAGGCATGGAAAGATGTTTATCCTGTTGTAAGGATGGGAGGAGCTGCTTTGGGTGACCCAGGAGGAGAGTTTATTCCAGGAAGATATCTTCAACTGGGAGAAGTTATAACTTCAAGAGGCTGCCCCAATAGATGTAAGTATTGCTTTGCACAGGAGAGAGAAGGTAATAGGATCAGGGAATTATTTATTTATGAGGGATGGAGGATACATGATAATAACCTTCTTGCCTGTTCAAATGATCACTTCCAGAAAGTCTGTGAGATGTTAGGATCCCAAGAGAAAAGAGGAGTTATAGCTGGAGGACTTGAAGCAAGAAGATTCACAGAATTCCATTCATCACTTCTGAGAGAAGCAAAAGTAGACAGGATGTTCTTTGCTAATGATAGAATTGGGGATCTGCCCCATCTCAGGAATGCTATAAGGATACTTCATAAATCAGGCTTTACCAGACATCATTTAGCTTGTTTTGTTCTTATTGGATTTCAGGATGATACTCTCCAGAAGGCAAGGAAAAGACTGCAGGAGACATGGGATTTAGGATTCATCCCTCAAGCAATGTACTACAGAGGGAAAGAAAAGGATAAAAGAACAGAGAAAGAGATTGCTCTCTGGAAAGACTTACAAAGAGACTGGAGCAGACCAGCCATCACAAGAAATATTGCAGAAGGGAAATCAATATGATACTTAAAGCAGAGATACCAGTGAATATCATAGATACAGAAGAAGCAGGAGCTGTCCAGATATATCAGAATGATGAAGAAGACATTTGTTTCAATACCAGCTCATCAACAAAGGGATTCCATGTCAGTGCTGATGATCTCAGATTGGCTCTGGAGCTCCAGGAAACAGTTGTAAACATCATCAAAGACTGAAAGGAGATCATCATGAGGGAAACATAGCAGGACTGAGAAAATAAACATTAACCAAAGTAGCATTTTGGGAAGAAGGCTCTGGGAAATACTCAGAGTCTTCTTCTTAGTTATACTTCCTGTAATAGACATTCAATCCCATGATCTTGTAGATAGATCTGGGAGCTGTGTTCTGGGATAAGAGTTCCATCTTGAAGTATTGACAGAAAGCTGATCCCAGGACAGATGTATAATATTGACAAGTCCCAGCAAGGAAAGTTCCTGTTCTTGAGCCAGATCCACCACTTCCCAGGACATGAGTATCCAGCACTGTTTCTGATCCCAGCACAGTTCCTGAAGAGAGTCTGACATATCCATCTCCAGCTCCTGATACCCATTCCCAATAATATTCATACTGGCAAAGGAAATATTCTTCATTTGCACTCCCTGCAGCTGGATTGCTGGGAGGAATGCAACCATACAATTCCTTCTGATCATCATAATTGAAAGAAGTTTCAGCATTCATGGCAATTGCAACAGCTGGAAGATAGTAAGATGAAGCTCCATTCTCTACAGATCTATTCCAGAGAGTCTCTGTGACTTCATCATTATGCTCAAGTATAACTTCAGTCCCACTAAATGCAACAGTCTTTACAT
>JAGLZG010000194.1 GCA_023131705.1 Nanobdellota archaeon | reverse complement strand
CAGCACAGGGATGTTGAAATAGGAATCAGTGACAACGGCTTCTATGTGACAAGCCCTAAGAAACTTCTTGTTATGAAAGCATTCAAGCTGTTAAAATCAAAAGACATGGATAAAGTGATGAACATGGCTATAGAAAAAACAGAAGTCCTGAAAAGAAGGTTCAGGCACTGCGCAACAAGGGCGGTAATGATACTTAAAAACTATAAAGGAAAAAAGAAAAGGGTTGGAAGACAGCAGGTTTCAAGCATGATACTGATGAGCGCCCTAAAAAGGATCAATCCCGATTTCTCAATAATAAAAGAAGCAAAAAGAGAGGTTCTTGAAGACTTGATGGATATTGAAAACACAAAACTAATCCTAAAGCAGATAGAGGAAAGAAAGATACAGATAAAAGAAATTGCCACTAATATCCCCAGCCCATTTGCCTTTAACCTGATAGTCCAGGGATACACAGATTTAATGAAAATAGAAGATAAGATAGAGTTCTTGAGAAGAATGCATAATAATGTTCTTGCTAAGATTAGTTTGAAGAGATAAAAACTCTTAAGCCAATACTAATCTTTCTTTCTGTCTTTTAATTTCTTTGTCAGAAGCAACTTTTGTAATATGATCATACAGCTTAACAAGCCCTTTAACAAATTCATTATTCAGGTTTATCTTGTAAAGCTGTATATTGCCAAACTTTCTTGTTAGTATTATTATTTTATTTTTCAGTAATTCGTCCATCATCCTATAGAATGTAGCTCTTCCTATTTCAGCTTGTTCTGCTATATCTGAAATAGAGTAATCTAGATCTCTTCCTGTTATTAGCATATCCAATACCCTAATCTTTGGTGAATCTCCCAGGAATTTTACAAATAGTGTTTTCTCCATTGTAGTGTTAGGTAAATATAGCTGATATTTAAATGTTTCGTTTTGAAACAGTACTGTATCATAATTATACACAATATTAATAAATGTTTCTTAATTAGTAAGATTATGGATAAAAAGACTATACAAAAATTCTTTATCAGGAAATTAAGGAATTTTTCTCCTCCAAAATGGGGTGCTTCTCATACAGAAGAAAGAAACCTGTTTAAAGGTTTACCAAAGCACTTAGTAGGCAGAAAAGAAACAAAAGATGCTTTAGAAGAATTATACAAGATTGGTTTTATAAACAGATATAAGAAGACAGATGAAATTCATGTTTCTCTTAATATTGACAAAAAGAAAGAAATAGAAAGGTTCTTAGAGGGTTAAATAAAATTCCAATATAAAACACTAACTTTAAATATAACAATAATTCTTATCCTTACATGAAAATAATTCTTGACTTAAAGAAAAGCCCTGAAGCAAATGCATCTGATTATTATGGTAAGATAAAGAAGCTAAAGAAAAAGCTGGAAGGGAATAAAGATGCTTTAGCAGACAGCTTAGCTAAATTAAAAAAATTAAAACAGGAAAAAGAAAAAATAATAAAAAAGTTAGAAACAGAAAAACAAACTAAAACAGAGAAAAAAGAGTGGTATGAAAATTTCAGATGGTTCATAAGCTCTGACAATTTTCTTGTGATAGGGGGAAGAGATGCTACATCCAATGAAATCATAGTTAAAAAACACGCAGAAAAGAATGACTTGATATTGCATACAGACATGATTGGAAGCCCTTTCTTTGTCATAAAATCAAATAATAAAAAAATACCTGAAAAAACAATAATAGAAACTGCAGATGCAACAGTAACATTCTCAAGAGCATTTAAGCTTGGCCTTTCCACAACAAAAACATTCATGGCCAGGCCAGAGCAGCTTACAAAAGAAGCGCCTTCTGGAGAGTTTGTCCCAAAAGGAGGCTTTATAACAAAAGGAAAACTTGAATACATTGACAATAAGATAAACATTGCAATCGGAATCTGCAAAAACAAGATAATGGCAGGTCCATCAGAAGCAGTAAAGGCGCACTGCAAAACATTTATCCAATTAGAGCAAGGCAATGACAAGTCAGGCAAAATCGCAAAGATGATTGCAAACAAACTGAATTATAAAAACCTGGATGATATTATAAGGGCTTTGCCAAGTGGTGGGTTGAGGGTTAAGAAATAGAAACTTTTTCTCTAAATGTCAGAAACTTTCCACTAGTCTAGAACTGATAGCTGAAAGCCAGTTTTCGTTTTTGATATGGAAAGTTTCTGAGCATACTGAGAAATTCACAAAGAGAATTTCTGGTATCCCAGAAAAGCGAAGCTTTTCTAAGGATGCTCAAAAACCACTTGAATAATGTTAGCTATGCTACAAATATGCCCTCCATCTTTGATAAATGGTTTTTGACAAACCAAAACCTTTAAATATCCATTATATAATATATAGTTAAATATATCATATAATACCTTAAATTATGTATAATTTGTATAAGAAACAATGGTAAAGCTCCAATATGACAATAATCAGCAGTTTAAGATAACCTTGCCTAAACCTATTGTTATTGCCAAGGGCTGGAAAAAAGGAGAGCAACTAAAGATAGAAATAGATGATAATGGAAATATTATTCTAAAAAAAGAGTAAAAAATGAAATACATAACTAAAATAAAGCCAGTAAAGCATAAAAAAACAAGCCATAAAGGGGAGAATGGGCTTGCCCTGATTATTGGGGGCTCTAAAGATTACACAGGAACATTAGCACTGGCTGGTTTAGCTGCCCTGAGAACAGGCACAGACATAGTTACAATAGCAGCTCCTGAAAAAGCAGCATGGGCAATAAATTGTTTAAGCCCTGATCTGATTACAAAAAAATTTAAAGGAGAATATTTCACAAAAAAACATGTTAAAGATATACTAAAACTAAGCAAAGGCTTTGATGCTGTTTTGATTGGAAATGGATTAGGACCAAAAAACAAGCAGGCTTTAGAATTTGCAAAACTAGTAATTAAACAGATAAACAAGCCATTGGTTGTAGATGCAGACGGAATAAAAGCAATCAGCATAAACGATGTGGATAATGCCATAATAACCCCCCACATACCGGAACTGGAGTTGTTTTTGAAAAACTCCAAAATAAACAAAAATATAATTAAAAAAATAATAAACGAGAAAAACATAATCAAAAAAGCAAAACTAATCCAAAAAACACTAAAAATAAAAAACAATGTAATATTGTTAAAAGGAAAAACAGATGCTATAATATCAAAAGATAAAATAATTTATAATAAGACAGGAAATGAGGCAATGACTGTGGCAGGAACAGGAGATGTCCTGGCAGGGATAGCCCTGGGATTTTTAGCGCAGGGCTTAAATTTGATGGATGCAGCATGCAATGCGGCTTACATAAACGGAAAGATAGGAGACTATGAAAAAAAGAAAAAAGGCTATAGCTTTATTGCATCTGATCTAATAGAAGATTACAAAAAGGTAATTAAAAAAAGGTAAAATGGCAGTAAACTCAATGTTTTTGGACATAAGTATTGTAATCATAATAGCTACTTTATTTGCTTATCTTGCAAAGAAACTAAAACAACCTTTAATACCAGCATACATATTTGCAGGAATTCTGATAGGTCCTGTTTTTGGATTAGTAACAGACATGACAACAATTTCAACACTATCAGAATTAGGAATTGCACTTATGCTTTTCATAGTAGGCCTTGAAATGAACTTTGACAGGCTAAGGCATGTTGCATTTATCTCAACAGTTGGAGGCTTAACAAGAAGCCTTATCCTTTTCACATTCGGATTCCTGATAGCAATGGGTATTGGCTTTTTCAGAATAGAGGCAATCTACATAGGGATTATACTTGCTTTCTCTTCCACAATGGTTGTTGTAAAGCTGCTGTCAGAAAAAAGAGAGCTAGACACATTGCATGGAAGAATCATAATAGGAATATTGCTTATGGAAGATATAATAGCAATAATAGCCCTGTCTATCCTGTCAACAAGCACCATATCACTAGTAGGAATAATTATCTCACTGGTTAAATTTGGCATATTGTTCTTAATAGCAATGTTAGGCTCAAAATTCATACTGCCCAGAATGTTTAAGTTTGCTGCAAAACATATGGAAATACTTTTCCTTTTATCTGTCTCGGTTTTATTGAGTTTTACAGTGCTATCAAAATACCTTGGTGCTATGCTTGCGTATATGCTGAAGTTTTTGCCTGAGAACATACTTGTGCTTATAAGACCTGAACTATCAATAATAATTGGAGCTTTCCTTGCAGGAGTTATGCTTGGTAATCTTCCATACTATGTTGAAATAATAAGCAGGGTTACATCCCTGAAAGACTTTTTCGCAACAATATTCTTTGTAAGCCTTGGTATGGGATTGGTAATGTCCAAATCAATAATCAGGCCATTGATTATATTCACACTATTCATAATAATAGTAAAGCCGTTGATAACACTTGTTTTATGCTCTTATTTTGGCTATAAAAAAAGACCTAGTTTTTTAACAGCAATGTCCCTTGCACAGATTTCAGAATTTTCACTGATAATAGTTGCGCAGGGATTCTTATTAAATCATATAAGCCAGTCCATGCTTTCCATGACTGTTATTTTAGCAATCCTGACAATGTCAGTAAGCACATACTTCATTAATTTTGAAACAAAAATCTACAATACATTCTCAAAATGGCTTAACTGGCTTGATAAGATTGCAGGGGATATGTCACAGTTAGAGTATATGCCAAAATCAAAAAAGATGGTTATATTATGCGGATATAACAGAATAGGCTATAGTATCCTTAAAACACTGAAAGGTATGAGAAAAAATATACTGGTTGTTGATTTTAATCCAGAGGTAATAAAGGATTTAATAAACAAAAAGGTCCCTTGTCTCTATGGTGATGTTGGAGACATAGAAACAACAGACAGGCTAGACCTTAAAAAAGCTGAGATGGTTATAAGCACAGTGCCTGATATTCACAATAACCTAATGATAATAAAAAAGACAAGAGAGCAAAATAATAAAGCAAAAATCTTTGTAACAACAAATGAGATAGAAGAGGCACTAAATCTCTATGATGCCGGTGCAGATTATGTCATATTACCCCACTTCCTTGGAGGAGAGCATGCCTCTGCC
>JAGLZG010000193.1 GCA_023131705.1 Nanobdellota archaeon | reverse complement strand
TATGAATATCAAATGATATAAGCTTTCCTATGTATTGTTTTTCATTTTTTAATTCTACTATAACTGTTTTATTTCTTGCCTTGTTTAATGCATCTAATGGCCTTAATGCTTCCATTTGTTCCACCTCGAATTTAATCTTGAGACTGGGAAATTTGTTTTTCCACCACCTCAAAAAATAAAATATAAGCATAAGAGTAAGGGCATTATTTATAAAGCTTTTGGAAACTTGAGTTTTGCTCAATGGTTTAGAAGCAAGGCTTCTAAAACTTTCTAAACAGAAAACTATATAAACACCCCATAATTCCTGAATATGTAAAAATGGTAGTCACACAACATAAATCAAAGAAAAGCGTTACAGGAGCCAGATATAAGGATTACAGAAAGAAAAAGCTCTATGAAAAAGGCTCTGAAGCAACACTGACAAAAATAGATAAAAGAAAGGTATTAAGGATAAGGGGGAAGGGGGGAAATATCAAGGCAAGATTGATTACTTCTGACATTGCAAATGTTTTTGATGCAAAAACAAAGAAATATGAGAAAGTAAAGGTAAAATCTGTTATAGAGAACCCTGCTTCCAGCCATTTTATCAGGAGAAACATAATAACAAAAGGAGCAATAATAGAGACAGAAAAAGGCAAAGCAAAAGTAACATCAAGACCTGGACAGGACGGCGCTATTAATGCTGTACTTATTTCTTAATTTTATTACTTTCAAGTGATACTAAAATGGAAAGATTTAAATAGTAGTTATTTCTATAATTATCATAATATGGTCCTCAGTTTTAAGAGATTGGAGGAAGAAATAGATTTCTTATTAGAAAGCATGCATTTTTCAAAACATGAACCAAAATTAGGTATAGAAGCAAAAGACCCAATAACAGACATTAGTGATGGATCTAAATCATATACCTTTGTTTATAATTTTTGTATATCTGAAAATAAAAATCCAGACCTTACATTTAGTGAAAAAATTCATTTAGGGAAATATGAAACAAAAGAAGAAATTGTAAAAAACAAATATGAAGAGATTGGAAATATAGTTAAGAAAAAAAAAGTAAAAATGATTTTTGGTGACACAGTTAGATTGAGATATACTTATAATCAAGATTCTTTATTTAAACCAAAAAATTTAATAACAAATCTGCCTGAACGTTTTTGTTTTTATTCGGTTGAAGATATAGCACAAATTCTTAGCGTAAAAAAAATTAGTGTAGTAAATTATGTCACCAAAGGAGCAGGAGAAGACACAGACCTTGGCAGTTATACGTTTTCAAGAGACCATGTAGTTAAATTATTTAGTGAACTCGAGGAAGAAGATATAAGATCACCTCCTCTTGTTTATGCAGCTATGAACATATTCAGAAAAAATTTAGAAAATAATTAGTAGCGGACATTAATTATTACTCTTCTAATCAAAACTAATAAATACTAATACTTAACATTCATTCATATGAAAAAATCATTCAAAGGCGTTATAGAAGATGTCATTAGAAAATCCAATATAGTTTTGGAAATCTTAGATGCAAGATTTATAGATGAAACCAGGAACATAGAGCTTGAAAAGAGGATAAAAAACAGAAATAATGTTCTTATCTTTGTAATAAACAAATGCGATTATGTTGATAAGAAAAAACTTTTGCCTGTTAAAAAAAAGCTTAAAAATTGTGTCTTTGTTTCGGCTACTAAATTTTTAGGAACAACAATGCTGAAAAATAAGATAATGATAGAAGCCAAGAAAAAGAAAATAAAAAATCCCGTTGTTGCTGTTATAGGATATCCAAATACAGGAAAAAGCTCTATAATAAATGCTTTGAAGAAAAAGGGTTCTGCAAAAACGTCTCCACAAGCAGGCTTTACAAAAGGGATGCAGCTTTTAAGGATAAACAAGGATATAATGATGATAGATACGCCGGGAATTATTCCTAAAGAGGAAATTGAAGACTCCAAGCTTGTTTTACTGGAAGCAAAAAATATATCAGAAATAAAGGATCCTGATTTGGTTGTTATGGACCTGATTAATCAAAATCCCCTGCTGATAGAAAAACACTATGGTATAAAACCAAATAAAGATGTTGAAAAAACAATTGAATCAATTGCTCTGAAGATAAATATGGTAAAAAAAGGCGGCAAGCCGGATATAGACAGGGCATCAAGAAGGATAATCAGGGATTGGCAGAATGGAAAAATCCTGAAAAAGTAATAGAAACAATTAAATACTTCTTTTATGAAATAATCTTTATGGAAATAAGGCTTTTTGGAGCTGCAAAAACAGTAACAGGCTCTTGTTATAGCATAGTAACCAACAAAGATAAAATTCTTATTGACTGCGGCATGTTCCAGGGACCTAAAAAATTAGTTGCATTAAACTATGAAAAATTTCCGTTTGACCCAAAAAGATATTCAGCGCTTCTTCTTACGCATGCCCATCTTGACCATTGCGGAAGGATTCCCAAACTTGTAAAAGATGGTTTTAGAGGTAAGATTTATTCTACATCAGCAACAAAGGATTTAGCTTTTGTTGTGATGATGGACTCTGCAAAAATAGCTTCTCATGATATTGCATTTGAAAACAAGAGGAGAGTAAGGAAAGGACTGCCTCCAAGAGAGCCAATCTATACTGAAAACGATGTAAGGGATGCAATGGAACTTTTTGAGGTTGTTAATTATGGAGAATTTATTGAATTAAACAATAATGTTACTGCAAGATTCTATGATGCAGGCCACATACTTGGAGCAAGCTCTATCCAGATTAACATAACTGAAAAAAATAAGGCAACAACACTTGTGTTTTCAGGAGACCTTGGACAATATGATGCGCCGATTGTCAAAGACCCTCATCCGATTAAAGAAGCAGACTATGTCTTTATAGAATCAACATACGGAGACAGGCTTCATGAGCCTGTTGGAAAAAGAAAAAATGATCTTCTAAGGGTTATCCATGAGACTTATGACAAAAAAGGGGTGCTTATGATACCATCATTTGCAATTGAAAGAACGCAGGAACTGTTATATGAGTTAAACGAATTTGTTGAAAAATCATTGATACCAAGAATCAAGGTTTTCATAGATTCACCAATGGCTATAAAAGCAACAGAAGTCTTTAAGAAACACCCTGAATGCTATGACAAGCAGATCAAACAGAT
>JAGLZG010000192.1 GCA_023131705.1 Nanobdellota archaeon | reverse complement strand
AAATAAAAATGGTTGAAAGATTAAAAATATTATATAATAAATTTCTTGATTATTTAGCTAAGAAATCTGATATACATTCAGAACTGAAAAAACAACTTAAAGAATCAAGAAAAGCAATTGATGAACTGACTTTGTCAAATACAAAATTAGAAGAACAACTGCAAAAAGAACAAGAGTCAGGAAAAAAAACAGATGAACTTTATCAGCAATCATTAAAATCAAATCAAGAATCAGAAGAGAAAAATAAACAATTATCTAAACTAAATCAGGGATTAGAAAGAAAAATCCAGGCATTAACAGAACAAACAAATAATTTTAAACAAAAATATGAATCCGAATTACAATTAAGAACAGAAACTGAAAAAAAGAATAAAGAATTACTAAGTGGATCAGAATTTTATGACTCTTTATTCAGAGTTAGTGAGGATATTATTATAACGTTGGATAAAGATTTTAAAATAAAACAGCTTAGTTTAGCAGCAGAAGATATGTTGGATTGTCAAAAAGAAGATCTTATTGGAAAATCACTTGAAGCTATATCTGATGAAAAAGAATGTAAATATTTTTGTGATAGATTATCTGAACTTATCCAAACTGGTTTTTATGATAAGATGAATTCAAAATTTGAAATAAAAGGCAAAAAAGACATTTATATGGCTGATACCAGAATAATAAAAACCAATGGGGCGGATTACAAAGAAGCAATTATTAGACTTGAACCTGAATCTTCTTGGAAAAGAAGTATAACAGCAGTTGGCAAAGGTATGAGTAAGTTATTAAGAAAAGAGGGAAAGATGTTATCAATAGACAAAATACCTGAACATCTAACATTGAATTATGTTAAAAACAATATTGTTAAGAAAGCTGTTATCCATGTAACTGCTATAGAAGAGTATGCTCAGGTGTGTGCTAATCTTGTAAAAACTGAAAGAGCAGATGATGAAGCAATTGATTATCTTATACATTATCAAAAACAGTGGTGTAAAGAGAAACCAAACAAAATAATTTATATTGGGGTTTCTAAAGATATATACCAAAAATTTGAAGAAAAAGGAATTCTTGATATAATCAAATGTGTATATAAACGACCAGAAAAGAAACAAAAAAAATAAAATCTAAAACTTTAACTTTCTATCTTTATAATCATTCTTAGCCAGCAAAACAACCCTTGATTCTTTTTTCTCATCTATTATTTTATAACCAGAATACTTGGCAATCTTTTTTGCAAATTCTTTTATCTCAGAGTGTAAAGGCATGTTTTCTATGTTTAGTCTTTCTCTGCTATACCCAACCCACACATAAGCCTTGCACTCTGCAAACATTGGTTTGTATTTTTTTATTAAGGAAGCATACATCTCTGGATTAATCATATTCATATCTTTTACTAAAGTTAACCTAATAACACTTCTTTTGAATTTGTTTAATATTAATAATGATTCATTAATTTTTTCCCAGCCATCTTTTATCAGGGGAGAACAGCATTTAATATAATTTTCTTTGTCTGGTGCTGGCAATGTAATGTAGAGTTGTGTTGGCTGGTGTTTTATTAGTTTCCTGAGCATTGATGGTTTTGTCCCATTAGTCACAAGAAAGGAGGTGATTTTTCTTTTTTTCAGTTCATCAATCAATTGAGGAAGCTTTGGATAAAGAGTTGGCTCTCCGCTGAGGCTGATTGCAAAATGGATTGGTTTTAGGGATTCTTCAAAATTTTGTTTATCTTTTTTTTGGTTTCCCCTAAATCCCTGGAGATATTTAATCTGAGCTTTTATGCACCCATCAACTATATCTTTTGGATTATCTATCTCACCTTTCCATTTAGGAAAAGTAAAGTCAATATCTCTCCAGCACCAGACGCACCTTTGATCGCAAAATGGCAAACAAGGAGTCATCTGTACGCACCTATGGCTGTTAATGCCATAAAATGTTTTTTTATAGCATACGTCCTCTTTTCTTATTGACTTCTTCGTCCATAAGCATACTTTTATGGCAGAATGGTCTCCAACTATCCTATATCCTTGTTTTTCCAAATCCTTTATCCTTTGTTTTGAAAGCATAAGCAAAAGGAAAATAAAAACATATATAAATGTTGATATTTTTCAATAGGGCATGGAGATAAAAGATATAGTAACAAGGCTGGAATCCAGTTCTGAGTTTGAGGAATGGGCTAAAGAGAATAAGGCAAGTTATCTGGTCCATGTTTTTAAGATGATGGATAAATTAAATAAATATATTTGGCAGGTTGGCTATTACAACAGGAACAA
>JAGLZG010000191.1 GCA_023131705.1 Nanobdellota archaeon | reverse complement strand
ATTAAAATAGAATAAATTACCCGCTTATCTTCTTCTTAACCTTTTCTAAAGCCTCTTTCCCTTTTTCAATAAGCCTTCTGTGCCTTCCGCCTGTAGCGCCCATAAAAACATCCATATCCTTTATTCTTCCCCACCATTTCTCAAAATAAACAAAGTTTTCAAGCTTGTATTTATGAGGGGGCAATAGCTTTTCATCAGAATAGCCTATTGGAAGTATTATTTGTGGTCTTGCTTCCTTTACTATGCTAAGCTCTGACTTAACCTTATCCTCATCAAAAGCGCCAACCCAGCAGCTTCCCAATCCTTGATCATGTGCCATTAAAAGCATATTCTCAGCAACAGCAGCGCAGCTCTGTATTGTGTAAAGCCTTTCTCCCCTAATTCCATAATGCCTTTTTGCTTTTTCCGGCTCTGCGCATATAACCAAGATAACACCTGCATCTCTTATCCAGTGCTGCTGGAAACATGCTTCTGCAATTGTATTTTTTTTATCCTCTTCAAGAACAACAATAATCTTAAAATTCTGCAGATTGCCTGCAGTAGGAGCAGCGCACCCCGCCTCCAATATCTTGCCCACCTTATCCCACTCAACAGCCACTCTCTTAAACTTTCTTACGCTTCTCCTTGCCAGAATACATTCTTCTGTTTCCATCTTGCCTCTCTTTATTAACTTTATGTATAAGAGTATATTAATTTTTCGGAAGATATAATCTTTATCTTTGTTTGTAAACCTTGCGTTGATTAAACTCTTCTTGTTTTCCTTTATTCCAGTTTTGAACTGGTGTTAAAAATCCTACAACTCTGGAATAAACTTCAGCACTTCTGCCGCATTTAGGGCATTTGAAATGTTCACCAGTCAAATATCCATGATCAGGGCAAACACTAAAAGTCGGGGTTAAAGTAACATAAGGAATATCATAATTTTCTAAAATCTTTTTAATCAAAAGTTTGGCTTCTTTTCCCCCTATTCTTTCTCCTAAATAAGTATGGAATACTGTCCCTCCTGTATACAAAGTCTGTAAATTATTTTGGTGTTCAAGAGCCTCAAAAACATCATTAGTATGACCTATAGGGAGTAAGGTAGAATTAGTATAATAGAAAACTTTTATTCCGGCAGTTTTTATTTTTGGATACTTTTCTTTATCTATTTTAGCTAACTTATAGGCAGTGGATTCAGCTGGCGTAGCTTCTAAATTGTAGATGTTTCCTGTCTCTTTTTGGTACTTAACTAATTTGTCCCTCATAAAATTCATTACTTTTATAGAAAATTCTTTTCCCTCTCTTGAAGCAATATCTTTGCCTAAAAAATTTAAACAAGCCTCATTCATTCCCACTAGACCAATAGTAGAAAAATGAAATTTTAAAGTTCCTAAATATTTTTTAGTAAAAGGCAAAGTACCTGATTCCATATTTTCTGAAACTACTTTTCTTTTAATTTCTAGACTTTCTTTGGATAATTCCATTTGTTTTTCCAATCTTCTGAAGAAGTCTTTTTCATTTTTTGCAAGATAGCCAATTCTAGGCATATTTATTGTTACCACACCCACTGAACCGGTTTTGTCAGCATATCCAAAAAAGCCCCCTATTCTACGGTATTTTAACTTAGTAAGGTCTAAACGAAGATGACAACACATACTTCTGATAGCATGGGGGTCTAAATCAGACCTAATAAAATTCTGAAAATAAGGAATTCCGTATTTTGCAGTCATTTCAAATATCAAATCAGAAATAGGAGAATTCCAGTCAAAATCCCCTGTGATATTATAAGTGGGGATAGGAAAAGTAAATGCCCTTCCTTGGCTATCTCCTCCTAACATCACTTCTATAAAAGCTTTATTGATCATATCAACTTCTGGCTGGAAACCTTTATATTTTTCTTTTTGGAGTTTTCCTCCAATGATTATTGGCTTATCTGCTAAGTCATCTGGAACTTTTAAATCAAAAGTGATATTTGTAAAAGGGGTTTGCCCCCCATACCTTGTTGGTAAATTCAAAGTATAAATAAATCCCTGAATTGCTTGTTTTACTTGTTCATAGCTCAAGCCATCTTTCCTAACAAAAGGGGCTAAAAATATATCCAGAGAGTTCAGGGCTTGAGCTCCTGACCATTCATTGCTTACTGTACCAAAAAAGTTGGCAATCTGATTTAAAGCAGAACTAAAATGTTTTGGAGGGGCGCAAGTTACTTGCCATGGCACTCCAACCCCTTTCATCAAGAGTTCCTGGATACTCCACCCGCAGCAATATCCGCAAATTCCCATATATAAATTATGAATATGTAAGTCGCCGTTTAAATAGGCCTGGGAAATTCTTTTAGGATAAATAGTAGAAAGGGTATATTTAGTTATAGTTTCTCCAGCCAATCTCCATGAAACAGAAGAATAAGAAAACCTCTGATTTGAATTTTCTTTGACTTTCCAGCTTTTTTTTCGAAGATAATCATCCACAGTTTCCTTAATATTTAAGGTATTAATATTGTATTTTGTTTTCTTACCTCTTTTTTTGGTTTTCATAAGCTCCTCTTTTACAAAATAAGTTGTATATCTTTATAAATCTTTTTTTTAATGGTTAAGTCAACTTAAGCGTCTTAAGAAAATAAGGAAACTTTGTAGCCCCTAAAAACAAAGCAATTAGACATTCAAAAATAAACTTTGGCACTT
>JAGLZG010000190.1 GCA_023131705.1 Nanobdellota archaeon | reverse complement strand
TGCCAACCTCTTTTTGCTTGTAAACATCAGTATCAACACACACATTTTCAACAGCCTTTGTCTGGTACCTGTAATTAGAGTTTATCCTTAAAAGATAACTCATTGTTTCTGTTCCGGAAAAAAGCTTGGACCTTAAATAAAAACCAACAACATCTCTTTCACCAGCAGGATTTCCAATAGACCTTCCATTCAGGTCAAAATATTCTTTTTCACTTCCCCTATCAATAGAGAGTATTGGATTTTCTTTGTCAAACCCGACAGTTATATACCCCTTCTTTATATCATAAGCGCCTTTATTCTCTATCTCAATATTCAATGGAAACATCTCATTTTCATAGATGATATCAGGAGGGGCATTTCTCATAAAGCTCATACCTAATCCTTCTGTACCTTTGTAAACCTCTTCCTCAGAAATAGTTGAACTTGGGCCCTTGCCCCCCATAGTGCAACCATAACTAAATAAAACTAATATCATCCCTATAATTAGTATTGTTTTTCTCATCTTAATCTGCTGTTACACATACATTTCGTGTATTATCCCATCCGCATCCTTTGTCTTTGCAATTTGTACAACTTCCCTCATTTGTACAAGTAGTACAATCATCACAACAATCTTGATTTATTATTTCTATTCCGTCTTTTCTTTTTATTACTGTAACACCTATTTCCTTGCTTAACTCATAATCATATCCAGCAAGAACCCTGAAGTATTTATCTATAAATTTGTTTTCCTTTATTCCAAATACATCATCCATATATCTTATTTTTAATCTGCAGGGAATTGTTTCATAATCATCTTTTTCAATAGGACCAAAAGCGCCTTCTAATTTGTATATATTAAAGGAAGAATCATCACATTCTTCTTCCCCTAATTCAGTACAGGAAATTTCTTTGAATGTTTTTCCACCGCAATATTTTCCAGGGCTGTCTTCACTTAATTCTATGCTTGAAGGCAGTTGTATGATAAATTTATTTACATCTTTTATTTTACCATCCCATGTATTCATTAATGTAATTTTTAATGGAAATGTTATCTGGTCATTTCTATCTGCCCATATTGGTTGTTTTTCTGCGCTCATGCCTATATTAACAGGGCCGGATGTATAAATTGCTTTTGGGTCTTTGTTTATAATGCCATATCTTGATAAGATATCAGTGTCATCCTCCCCCCACCTTATATCCTTTTTATCAACAAAATATGATATTATATAAGCGCTTGTTTCAAAATTAAAATCAGCTGAAATCTTTACCTCTGTTGTCCCTTCTTTTAGGCCATCCTTAAAAATACAATCCACACTTGTATAACTTTTTCCCCTTACCTCAAGGCTTTCTGGTTTAATGACCTTGCCAGTAACATCCGGCTTACAATCTAAACTAATATCAATAGGATCCTTTAGTGTCTCTGCCTTTAGATAAGCAGAAACAATAACAGGCTCTTTAAGATTATATGGTTTTGTCCTGGACGTCTCTATCTTTTCAATATAAACACCTAACTGCTCTTGTGCCTTGCTGTCAATCTCACCCACATAGTATTCTCCTGTTGCTTCTGCAATAGTTCTTTTGTAGCTCTTTCTGATTTTACCTGGAAGCTCAACCAAATTATGCCATACACTCTTGGGAA
>JAGLZG010000019.1 GCA_023131705.1 Nanobdellota archaeon | reverse complement strand
ATAGCAGATAAATTACAAAAAACAGAGTACAAAGGCAATGACCCCTTAAAGATAATTGTGATTTTACAGAATATTGAATCAAAAACTCTTTATAATATAACTTATATAACCCAGACATTTAATACACTGAATATGAGGGTGGATGCAGGGAATAAAAAGATATTAAAAAAAGAGTTAACGCCTTTGATGCAGTTTAGGGCAAAGTAAATGTATCTTTAGAATATATATTTCATAGTTTAATTTTATTTATATACTAGTTATATTTACAATTAGGGATGGTAATGTTGGCAAATATTATAAAAAAGAAGTTCTTATGCCTGATAATCTAAAAATGGAAATAAAAATACAAAGACTGGACAAAAACATTGAATTGCCTGGATATAGCCATGAAGGAGATGCTGCTTTGGATTTAAAGTCTGCTGAGGATTATGCTCTTAAGCCAATGGAACAAAAGATTTTCAAAACAGGGATAAAGATGGCAATTCCTGTGGGAAATGTCGGTTTAATATGGGACAGAAGCGGGTTAGCCTCTAAAAACAGCATACACGCTTTGGCAGGAGTTGTTGATTCTTGTTATAGGGGTGAGATTGGAATTGTATTGATAAACCTGGGAAAAGAGGATTTTAAGGTAGAAAAAGGAATGAGAATAGCGCAGATGCTGATACAGCCTGTGGTTAATGCGAATATTTTAGAAGAAGATGAATTAGATGGTACTAAAAGGGGAGATGGAGGATTTGGGAGTACTGGAGTTCACTAAAAAAGAGGTGTTTTTATGAAAAAAGATTTAAAAAAAGGAAAACCAATCAGCTATGATGCAATTAAAAGGAACAAGACACTTGGTATTTTTTTGAGAAGAATAGGAGACGAAGAGGATGAAGAGGAATCTTAAAATGTCAGAAATTTTCCACCAGTTTTGAACTGGTGGCTGGAAGCAAATCCATTCTGGATTATGAAAAATTTCTGAGCATGCTCAAGAACCACCCTGATGCAGTAAATGACAGCAACATTCTACCATCTATGATATGTGGTTCTTGACAAAAGCAATGTTCAAAACACTAATATTGAGCTAAAGAAAAATTTGCATAAATTGGAAAACTATAACTATGAACTTATTGAAGATTATATGGAAAAAGGTATTCTTTGTGCAATGTGATGAGGATTTAAAAAGTAGTACAATAAAATTATAGCACCTTTTCAACTTCTTCTTTTATATTGTCAAAAACAACTTCTATTGGTTTTGAACCGTCTATTATCACTATATTTTCATTTTTTAATTCTTGTTTTAGCTTTAGATAGTTTTGCCTTAATTTTTCCATAAAATCTTTTTCTTCAAATGCTTCTTTTGGTCTTTTATTATTATCTAATCTTTCCAGAGCAACATCAACAGGAACATCAATGATTATTGTTAAGTTAGGTATTAACACACCTTTATGTATATCAATCAATCTTGCTAATTCTATGCCTTGTGCTTGCTGATATGCCAGTGTTGAGTATTTGTATCTATCACAAATTATTATGCTTCCATATTTTAAGGCTGGTTCAATTAATTCTTTCAGATGGTGCTTTCTGTCTTCTACAAATAATCTTGTGTATTCTTCTGCATTTTCTTTAGGATCATGATTAGAAGCCAGCAGCTCCCTTATCTTTACCATGTATTCAGAATTTGCAGGTTCTCTTGTCAGCACAACATGATTTTTTTTATCTTTATCAAAGATATATTGTGCTAATTTATGAGACTGTGTTGTTGAGCCGCAACCGTCTATCCCTTCTATAACTATAAATTTTCCTTTCATATTATTGCTCCAACGCTTTAAGTATAAATAGTTTTTCATTAACAATTTGCAGAATACTGCTTTTTAGCTAGCAGATGGATGCAATTCTTCTGCAAATGGTTAAATAATACTGTTGACTAAAATCAACAGTATTTGTTTCATAAGGATTTATTTATTTTTGAGAAAGCTTCTCCAACAGTGAATATAGAACCAGTTAACACAACAAGCCCTTTTTTACCTGCTTTAAGCTTTGCATATTCTAATGCATCCTGGATATTGCCTATTATTGTAGCTTTTTTGTGGATAAAACCTGCAATTGTGTCAGGCATTGCAGCCCTTATTATTTTTGGTTTTGTTATTATGATCTCTTTTGCAACACCTTCTAAATTTTTACATATATGATGAATATCTTTGTCCTTCATTATACCTAATACTAGATAGACATTTTTGCATTTGAGCTTTTTTATTTCTTTTGCAAGAACTTTTGCCCCTTCTGCATTATGGGCGCAGTCAAAAACAATATTTTTAGAAACATGCCTGGAAATCAAGGATTTCTGGTGCGTTGAATTGCCTTTGGCAATTTCAACGAATTCAAATCTTCCAGGCCATTTTGCAGAGCTTAAACCTTCTTTTATAGACTTATCACTTGCCTTTAATCCCTTTTTCTTTAGTATATCAATAGCTTTAAGTGCAATAGAAGCATTTTGGTATTGGAATTCCCCCCTAAGGGATGTATTTATTTTTCTTGTTTTAACAGGATAAAAGCTGCACTTTCTTTTTTTGCATATATTCCTTATTACCCTTGACCCTTTGCATTCTTTTGATGCAACAACAGGTATGTTTGGTTTTATTATCCCTGCTTTTTCAAATGCTATTTTGTTTATTGTGTTTCCAAGGTGTTCTGTATGCTCTAAAGAAATATTTGTTATTA
>JAGLZG010000189.1 GCA_023131705.1 Nanobdellota archaeon | reverse complement strand
ATAATAGCTGGTAAATTTATCAAAATCATAGGCTTTGCTTTGCTTTTTTATCTCTCCATACATTTCTATTAATTTTTCTTTAACTTTATCTAATAATTCCCCATCACAATACATTACTGCTATAAAGAGATTTGCCATATAAAACAGTAACATAAAATTGTTTAAATATTTATCCAAAAAATATAAATATACATTCAACTAAGGATAAAAACATGATAGACAGCTACTCATTTGGAAACATTGTTATTAATGGAAAAAGCCATGATGACATAAAAATAATAGGGGAAAAAATAATAACATGGCGCTACATAGAGCATCATACAGTAACTTTGCAGGATGTCATAGAAATATTTGAAGATAAGCCAGAATATGTTGTCATTGGAACAGGCTCTTCAGGATTTGTCCATGTAAAACAAGAAGTGATTGATACAGCAGAAGAAAAAGGCATAAAGCTGCTAATAGAGCCAACAAAACAGGCCTGCAACAAATACAATGAATTAAAAAACCAAAGAAAAAAAGCAGATGCTATACTGCATGCTACTTGTTGAAAGAGATTTTTTATAAATTCTTTAATTTTTCAGTCTCTGCTACTAATGCTTTATTTGCTTCTATTGCTTCATCTATTAATCTGTTTGAATCATCCAGATAATTGCCTCTTGTTGAAGTAAGAACATCTCTTGCATCGCTAACATTTTTTCTTATAATATTAGAATTAATTCTAATAATATTTAATATATTCGCTACTTCTGTTCTCTTAGAAGGGTCTGCTTTTAAAAATTTATTATCTACATATTTTCTTATTTCCTCCCTTTTAGCATCCATTTTTCTTATTATTCTTACATCTCTTCTAAGAATATCCTTAGCTTTTTCAAGATCTTTTTGCTGTAAGGCTTTCTTAACATCTTCTAATGTTGCAAATTCCCTTAATTCATATTTTAATTCGGCTTTCTCTTTTCCAAATAAAGCCTTCTTTAAAGAATCCCACTCCTCTTTACCTACGCCTCTTAATCCCCCAGCATTTCCAAGTGCCTCTCTTGCTTCTCTTCCTGTACTACCAGCACCAGCAAAAATCCTTATAATATGATAAATCATTAATAATTCAACAACAACAAAAGCAAATCCAAACCATTGTGTATACTTAAATAAATTATAGTTTTTAACTAGTGCTTCATTCATATTCCTCATTATAACAAGAATAAGCCAGAAACTTATAGCACTTACCCCATGGTATAACTTCGGTTGGTCTGAAAAGGTTTCTCCAAGAAACTTCTTAGCTAAACAAATACCTAAAATAGGTAACCCAATTATAGCAAAAAGAACAACTGTAGCATAGGTTTGTAATGTCTTTGCTAATAAATCTGTTGGAACAGCAACAATAGTAATCAGAGCTATTAAAGCAGCTACTGTGCCAGCTAATTTATTACTTTGTTTAAATATAGTCCATTTACCTCCAAAATAAAGAAGTGTAAATATAAGTATCCAAAGAATTACTTTTGCATAAAAGGTTGATTGGTCACTTACCCCTACTTTTGTAAGGTCTATTTTTCCAATCCATCCAAAAATATTATAAAGCATTTCACCTATTCCTTCACCAGTAGTTCCTTGAGCAAAAACATTATTCGCAAATAAACTTGTAAAAAATGTAGAAATCAATGACAACAAAAATATTTTTTTCTTCATTCTAACACCTCATATTTATAAGTAATAAATATAATTATTATTCTTACTTTACCCTATCATATATATAAATATTTCTATTCTAAAGAAGTAAAAACAAAAAACAAAAGATTTAAATATATTCA
>JAGLZG010000188.1 GCA_023131705.1 Nanobdellota archaeon | reverse complement strand
TCTTTCATTTCAACTTCAGAGGGTGCACCTACATAAATAACCCCTACTCCTCCTAAAAGAGAAGCAACTCTTTTGTCAAACTGCTCTTTTTCATAGTCATTCTCAGCATGTTCTTTTTGAGCCTTGATTTCTCCAATCCTGAAACCTATCATTTCTTTAGTTCCTTGACATCCTACTAATGTAGTGTCATGATAGTCAATTTTAATGGATTCACAAGTTCCTAAGTCTTCTTTAGTTACTTTATTTAAGTATTTCCCTTTGGCTTTGGAAACAACTGTCCCTCCTGTCACTATGGCAATGTCCTCAAGTAAGTCTTTCTTTCTGTCCCCAAACCCTGGACTCTTGACAATACAAATCTTCATATTTCCCTCCATTTTATTAATTAAAATGGTTTCAAGAGCTTGACCTTCAACATCTCCAATGATTAATAAAGACTTCCCTTCACCAATACTCTTGTCCATTACTTTAGTAAAAGCAGAATCAAATTTAGTCAACTTGTCTTCTAAAAGTAAAATACAAACATCTTCAAGTTTCACTTTACCATCCTCCGTATTAACAAAATATGGGTGATAATACCCTGAATTTATCTGCATACCTTCTGTCATTTCAACATAAGTAGTAGTATTCTTAGACTGTTCTACAGAGATTACCCCCTCTTTGCCTACTTTTTCATAAGCTTGTCCAATCATATCTCCAATTAATTTATCAGAGTTAGATGAAATATGTGCAATTTGAGTAATTTCTTTACCTGTATTGCCTACTTCTACTGCCAATTCTTTTAAGTTTAGTATGATAACTTCTGAAGCATGTTTAATTCCTCTCTGAACTTCAGTAGGGTGTGCACCTGTAGCAATTACTTTCAACCCTTGATTGATAATTGCTTGTGCAAGTACTGTAGAGGTAGTTGTGCCATCTCCTGCTTTATCATTGGTCTTAGATGCTGCTGCTTTAACAAATTGTGCTCCCATGTTCTGAAGCCTATTTTCCAAGAGAACCTCTCTTGCTACTGTAACACCATCCTTAGTTACTAATGGGTCTCCAAAAGGTCTTTCCATCATAACAGTTCTTCCTTGTGGTCCTAAAGTTACACTTACAGAGTTAGCCAACTTATTAACACCCTTCTTTAATTCCTTTTTTGCTTTGTTGCCAAATTTAATGTCCTTCATTTCTTTTTTCTACTTTACAAATTAGTGTTTCTTCCTTTGCTATAACAAGGATTTTTCCTTCTAGGTTAATCTCTCTGTGGTCAAATTCATCAAAGACTACAGTGTCTCCTACTGAAGTTTTAGTTGCTTCTTCTCCTACATAGACAACTTCTCCTACTAGGATTGCTTCATCAGAGTCTGTTGGGAGAATGTACCCCTTAGCACTTTTAGCTTCAGGGATAAATCTCTCTATCAAGACTCTACCAGCATATACTGATTTAATCATATTTTAGTTTTTATTATTAATACTATTTTTGAAATAACATAAAATTGAAATACTCTTCTTTATCTTTCAAAGGAAAGTCTATTTCTCCTTTCCATTCAGTATAATCAACATTAGTTTTAAACATTTTATTAACTTTCTTAACAAAAGTTATTAACATTTCTGGGTCTTTGGTAAGTACATCTCTTTCCTCTTCCTTATTCTTAAAAAGATTGTTTATTTCCTCAT
>JAGLZG010000187.1 GCA_023131705.1 Nanobdellota archaeon | reverse complement strand
CTTTATCAATATGATGTGTTCGGGTTCTCAATCCAATTGCATTCAATTCTTTTAATAAAAGTATTGCCTCGTTATTTGCAACAAACTTACCATCTCCAAAATCAACCATTTGATGTTTGTCATCTAACTCGTGGTGATGATTACAAAACTTATATTTATCTGTTCCTTTTATTTCTTTTGTCATACAATCCTTTTTATTATTTAACAATTTTCTTGCTTTATCTTCTTTAAGATATTCAGCGTATGTCTTACCCTGACGAATACCTGCTTGTTTATACTCTTTTGTAATTTGTTCTTTTTTCAATTTGCTACGTTTACTACGAGCTAATCTCCACTTCTTTTTGGTTTCTTCAGAATGGCGTTTGCCTAAATTAGCTTTTCTCATCTTTTCTCTTGTCTTTGCCGAATGATATTTTCCATACATAGGATTACCATCTCCAGTTTTTGCAATACTCATTCTCATCTTTATTTCGTCTGACAGAGTAGTTCCTTTTTTTGGCGAAAGTTTCCCCGTATTTGCAATGCTTATTTTCTTCCTCGTTTCTTTACTACATTTCCAACTATCTGGGTTGCCTTTTCTCGGTTTCCCCTTTTTCGCGATACTCATTTTCTTTCTCGTTTCTTTAGAAAATGACTTTTTTACATTTTTTGTTATAAGATATTTATACATTTATTCATAATTTATTTTAATTAGTTCAAAACCCAACGATGGAAACAAAACATTATGTGATTATTTTTGTTATGGCTTAAAATTAACCAGTGTATGAAAAAGACACCGCCACATTCCACTTTTCCCATCGTTTGGCTTTCAAAGAACAATCAGTTATAAAAACTGAATAACGGGGGCAAAACATTATGTGGTTAGTTTTGCCGTGGGTATTATATAACCAGTGATAAATTAAAGCACCACCACAATCCACTTCCCATTATTCAACTTTCAACTTATCGTGAATGTTTTCATAAATAGCCAATAAGATTGCCATTTCAACAACATTACCGCCACCTTGCATTTCCTCATCTAACAAGACCAAAAGTCTTTCAGCTTCTTCTCCCGTAATAGTTAAACTAATTTGTCTTCCTGCATCAAGCAAAACGCTAACTTCTTCACCTCCTCCGTTAGCTCCTCCCATATCTTTTTCTTTTATATTTTCGTTATCCATAATGTTATTTGTTATTTATAATATATTGCAAAGCTTCGTTCCCAGTTCTTTGAGTTTCAATAAGGTCATTTTCTCTCAAGAAACGAACTGTCTTAAAGGTGTGAGCTGGAGAATATCTGATACTCTTTGCAAGGTCAGCATACGAAATTACCACGGCAATGTTACCGTTATCAGACTTCCTCAATAAGAAGTTATATGCTTTTAGATTGGAACCTTTAAGTGAGTTTTGCATGATTATATTATAATCTAAAGAAAAATAAAAAGCAATTGTGTATTACTTACTTATTTTTATAATTATTACTACATATAATCATATCATAATTTTGTTTGTTTGCAAGTAATTTCCTATCTTTTCCATACTGGAATACACAATTATTGATTGGTCAATAACTTTATAAAAAGAATTAAGAACTAAATAAAGAAAAGAAAAGACATTTGGGACCACATTTTTATAAAATAGAAATGGAACATCTTTTCCCTTCTTTGTTTAATTATTAATTTGTTTCTTTTTTATTATTTTGTTTTGTTATTGTTTTTTTTTGTTATTTTAATTTAATAATTTTTCTTTTTTATATTAGTTTTTGCATAGAGGGTTTTCCCGATTAGAAAATCGGAAAATAAAAAGATTATGTGTTTTGAAATTTAATACTCAAGTTTCGTTTAAGATTTTGCTCTACAAGACCAGAAGTTACAAATAAATTATAAGCTCTGTTCTTGCAGCCCCATTAATGCTGGGACCAGCCGAGCCCTCCCTGTTCGTGACGGTTAGATATACATCTTAACTGGTGTCGTTAGATTCCCGTGTATAAAAGTATCAGTTCATTCTCTATGATAAGCTGTTATTTCGCTATCTTGACAGCGACAGGGGGTATAAAGAGCAACATATTGTGCTGGTCACTATGTCCACAATATGACTATGTTTTTGAATATACCAGAAACACGATAAAAACTGGCTTAAACTAAACATCATGGTGGTGGTTGCCACACCGATTGTTTACTTTCTCTTAAGTATCAAAGAACAAAATTGTCCGTCTAACTAAAATCTGAAAGTCATTTAGTTAGAGTGTTATAAAAACAAAAATCCTCACACCTGCTGGCATGAAGATGTAAGGATTTTTGCCTACCAATTCATGCCAGCAAATTGATAATTATTTTTATACTTATATACTAACAAAGTGATTTGAAAATTGCAAGTAAAATACTATTGACAATGATATAATCGTGTATTCCAACTAAAAACAAAAATCCCCATCAATAAATGATGGGAACTTTTGCTAACGGTTTTAATGTTATGTGCATATTACTGACTGAGTGACCAGAGCAATATGTTACCTATAATTGTATAGTTATGTCTGTTTTTTGTCAAGGTAATTTACCTCTAAACAAGAATAACTTTTCAATTCCTTTTCGGTAATACTTTTCTTTTCTGACTTCTTTTCTGCCTTCAACCAATCTTCAATAAGAACATAATAAACACTTTTCTTTTTCCTCGGTTCGTAAAACATTATAACGACATAAGCATTTGTATTTTTTACAAGGAAGCAATCAAAAGGTTTCTGTAAATTAAATCTCATCTTATTATTTGCGAAGATAGGGAAGTCACTTATCTTGTGGAACAGCCCATTTTCGCTCTCTGCCTGCTTTAATGCCGTTACTTGATGTGGCTTAACAGCATCAAATCTAATACTTTTCGTTTTAGCAAGTTTTAATTCAAACACACCTTCCTCTATATTGCGTTTGCTGAATTCAGTTTGAAAGTTTCTTTCCTTCATAATTATTATTTGATTAACTGTTGTTGAATTTTCTGTAAAAGATTATCAATGATATTCAATAATCTATCAACTTCTAATTTTAATTCTTCTACAAGAGTTGACTTGCATTTTAATGGTTCTGGAACACAACTTTTATCTAATACCCCCACACAAGTTTTAACAGGAACTAATTCACAGTATTCTCCGTTGGGATATTTTTGTTTAATACAGGCATCTAAACCATCACCCCACATTCCAAAACAAGGTGCTGTCCCCCATATAATTGGTAAAGGTATTCCACCACCTCCTGACGATACAACTTCCTCTGAAGGCTGTTCAACAGTTTTAACAACGGGTTCTTCATATACGATACCAGCAATTGTTATTGTAGTATCTTGACCTATTTGATGTTGCAACTCTAAATGAGATGTAACATATTCTTCGTCTTCCGCAACCCATTCAATGATATTTGCACCCGTTTGTGAATTCATTATTTCGTTATGTGTAGGTTCTCTTAACAAGTATTGTGTTAGTTTATTCTTTACTTTGTAATACCAGCTCTTTTCTAAATAATTTACTGATGCGGAAAGAACAATTTTTTTATCATCTAATTCTGTATTCACAAACATATCATTTGTATCTTGCAACTTTATAGTTGTTGTTGCGAGAGTAAAGATATTGTCATCAGACAATACTATAGAATATATAGAACTATCTGATTCTAAAACAATAGTATCTCCTGGTTGTAATTGTTTTGTATTTTCCGTAGAATGCAAAACCAATTCATCATTTACAAATTCAATGTCAGATGGAGTTAAGTCAACAGTATATTCCCAAAATGTTCTATACTCTGGGAGAGGACATTCTATAATACTAATTGTTTGGCTTGCTTCAATAATTATTGATTGAGTTACCATATCATATAATCTGGCGGTAATAATATGTTCACCTAATGAATTTATTCTTATACCTTTATTGTTTAACCAATCCCCCGTAACATTGTCATAAGTCCATTTATTCCCGTTCTCAGTGTTAGTGATATTTAAGTAATCACCTCCATTACTGCCATCAACATCAAGAAACAAAATATCTGTATCTGCATTGAATACAACATTTCCAGATATTTGTAAGTGTTGAGGAACTCCACACTGCACCGAAATTTCATTAAGATTAACACTTCCAACAGCGAAAGTGATAAAAGGAATAAAAAATACTAACGACATTACACTAATTAATTTTTTCATGTTATTTATTTATTATCTAATAATTTCTTTATTATTTATCTAATCTGAAAAGCTTAACGATACAATAAACCAATACAATAAAGAATACGACATCAACCCAAAATGATTGTGATATATACAATGAATTGATTAACATCATTGTCAGAACTGCTAATATAAATTTTCCTGTGTAATTTGATATTTTCATAATGTTTTTTATTAACTAACAAAACCAATAATCTTCAAGCATAAACAACAGGGAAGCAGCAACCAATACTCCAACAAATGCTCCCCCCAGTATCGTGCAAAAAGCAACGAAACTACTTAAAACTATAAACCAAAAGATAAATATAATTATTTTGACAATTATTTTGTCTGTGTTGTTATTTTCCATAATAATTTTAATTAGCTATTAAATGCTCTATCTATGTCCCAGTGGTAACAATATATTCGTGCCCACAAAGTTGTATAATTTATTTCTAATTTTTCTGACCATTCTGCCAAACAACAAGTTTGTTTTCCATACTCTATCATTTTATTATCACGTCTGTTTCTTGCTTGAATTTGTGGAGTTGCCCAACGACAATTTCTTTTTGAATAACCTTTATTATTATCGATTCTGTCAATAGACAATCCTGCTGGTCTTCTCCCCATATCTTTATAGAAGTTTAGAAAATCTTTTCTCCACCTTCTACAAACTTTGATTCCTCTACCCCCATAATGAGAATACTTTTCATCATCTGGGTTTAGACATCTACTTTTCAATGCTGTATAACTTCTATATTCTCTGGTAAATGAACTGTCGTGAGTTGTCATTCTGTCTATTTTCAAACAACCACAACTTTTTGTGTTTCCGCTATCTAAACTAAACCCTGTAATTGTTCTTATGTTTCCGCAATCACACTTGCAAGAATACAAATAATTACCCCACTTATCTCGACCCTCTTTGCTAACAACTGTTAGTCTTTCAAACCTTGTCCCTATCTCTATATTGTGTTTTCTCATAATACTTTTAATGACCAAAAAGAAGATGGTTGCTGGACGAGCTCGCAAAAACTCAAACAATCATCTTCTTTTTGGCAACTAATTATTAAGTTGAATTTTGCGATGTTGTCCATATCTATATAGTAAATGATTATATCATAAAAAGCAAGTGAATAAGGTATTGACAACAGTTTAATTCTGTATTCGGTTACAAATGTAAAAATACTGCTATTTCTGTAATTTGGTATCTATTACCTTCTCTAATCTTTCTGTTTGTTTAGTGTTATTATTCACCGCTCCTTTAATTCCATCTACAGCCAAAGCAACCTTGTTTAGAGCTGCTGTATTATGGTTTACATGATTCCCCATCATCTTGAAGACCGCTTTAATAATAATCACTAATGCAATAATCAGTAATACTGAAATGCCTACTGCACCGCCTTGAATGATAGTGTCTAAATTTATACTGGTTAAATCCATATTAGTTTTTAGTTAGTTGTTATACCTAATTGATATAATCATTTTCTTATAATGTTGTGATTAAATTCCCAACCACTTGCTCAATTTTTCCTGTCCTTGTGGGACATGTGGAGCAACTTGTCCAGCTGCACCTTTGCCAAGCCCGATGGCTGCACCACCTTTTAAGAAGGTGCTTACTGGTGTGTCAATTACTTTTTTTTGCATAACTTGTCTTGCTTGTTTTGCTGTGAGAGCCGTTCCTTTTTTTATGAATTGTGCTGATGGAACTACTCCTTTTTTTATGGCTTGAGCAGCTAATCCTTTCCCCGTAGGTCCCATTACATACGGGGCTCCTGCTGCAATTGCCCCAGGAACACCTCCTACAGCAAAACCACCACCAATACCAAACAATCTCAACAAAGAAAATAAACTATTCATTGAAATGTTCTTTTCATTTAATGCAATACTTTCTTTCAATACGTTTTTCAAACCAATTGTTTTTCTAATTTCGTCAAAAGGACTTACTCCTGCTTCTCGTGTTATTCCTCTCAAAAAAGGTGTTTTAATTAACATCTGTGTTTCTAATTGTTTAGCAAATTCTCTTACGATATTCATTTCGTGGTCAGAAGATGTATTTAATGTTTTTTCTAATAATTTAGTTCTAACTTTATTTGCTGTTGATAAATCCCACTTACTTTTTGCAAATAATGTCTTCACTTCTGGCATATATTTTTCAACAAGTTTTAACACTTCAGTATCTGATTTTCCTGTTGTCTTTAATAACTCTGTTTGGTTTGTTGCTTTAGCAATATCCTTTAACTTAATATCTGGCACTTTCCGTAGCGTAATTCCAACAACAGGTTCATACTTAAACATTTTATCTAATTTTTGTGTCATATCATTAATACGTATATCAGTTTGTTTCAAAACATTTTTCGGAGCACCAAACTTGAAATTAAAAAAGTGTTCTGCTGATTTTATATCATTTCCAACTACAGGTTTAATTAACCAATTTGGGATACTTTCTTTAATTGTTTTCGTAACACCATCAGATATAGGTTTCAAGAATTTTTTAGATACAGGTTCTAATAATTTTTTAGTTGTAGGATGTCTTAATACTTCTCCACCTCGTCCAAAAGCCCAAAATGTTCCACCTGTAAATACAGCATCTGTAACAATTTCAGTTGCTTCCTCTGGTGTAACATCTCCACGAACCCCGAGCATTTTTCCAATGGAAACCCTTGCAGTTTCCCCAATACCATAACCGATAGTGGCTCCAGCGGCTGCTCCTGGAATTGCACCAACACCACCAGCCGCAGCACCAGCCGTTCCTCCCATTGTGGCAAAGACAGCCGTTGAGATAAATGAAGGGACACCCCCTGCAATATCTGCAATATCACCAGGAAGGTCACTAACTTGAAATCCTCTGCGACCTTCAGCCGCCTCTATTTCTTGTGCTTCTTCACGAGTTTCTTCTGTCCCAAAACCAGACTTAAATCTTTCCCATAAAGAACGTTTTTCAACAGGTGCTGTCGGAGTAGGTGTTGTAACGGAAGGAGTATAAGTTCCTTCAAAACCTTCAAGAGTATGACCTGTTTGTAACAAACGCTCGCTTATTTCACGAGGAGTAAATTTTCCTTCAGCATCTGTTATTAACTTATTAAGTTGTATTTTTGATATTTCCATAATGATTATTTGTATTTATCCCAAATACTTTGAAATGTAGTTGGCTCATAATCTTTGAACCACCCTCCGAATAATGAAGTTGCCTTTTTTACTTCTGGAGTTGGAGCAGTGGGTATAGTAGGCATTGTTCTTGGGCCAGCAGATATTGCTGGTGTTGGTGCAGCAATTGGAGCTGGAGCTGGAACTGAAACGGCAGTGGGAGTTGGAACTCCGTATCCTGCTCCGCCTAAATAAGCACTTAAATCATCTGGTTCTGTTATAGCAGGTGTTGTGGGTGCACCATATATTTCACTATATGCACCATATCCCATTCGTTCACCCAGATAAA
>JAGLZG010000186.1 GCA_023131705.1 Nanobdellota archaeon | reverse complement strand
TTGACCTTTCATATCCGATCTGCAAATTAGAGTCCCTGCACGTGTTGCCGTGTTGAAATATCTTTTTGAGGAAATTGCGTTAAATGGTTGATGGTATATCCAGTTACTGTTAATATCCCATGAGTCAAGATTCATGATATTAACCATCTCTTTATCATTCCACAAATACCACGCGGTCAAACCTCCAAAAGTGGATGCAACATGTAACGGCAATGACACGTTATATGATCTAACTGTGATACTATCACCTAAATAATAAGTTAAAATGTCTGTGGGGTTTCTTGATGAAAAGTCCAAAACAATAGTGTTTGGAAACGCAAGTGCATAAGTAGTTGCCACACCATTAACATCAAAGAAATTAACACCATCTGAATAACCGCCCGTCATACCTACAAACCTAAACGAGTGTCCATACTCATTAACATAATCTAGCGTGAAAAAATCAACATTTCTACCTCTTGTTGGCTGGTCACCAATGCCATGATTTGTAGTACTTCCTGTTCGTAGAACTTTTGAACTTCTTGATGGTAGTTGCTCTGGGATGTTTATTGTGGCAACATTTCCATATGTAGAAACCACAGGAACCTGATTCCCACCCTGATCCTCCAGCTCAATATCCTGATCCTTTACAGATGCTTTTGTGAGGAAAGGATCTCCATTTAGTGTGATATCCTCATCAGGCAGAATCAACTCATCCTCAGCCAATACTGCCTGGATATATGTATCATCTGAATTTTTTACTGTTGTATCCTGGATTATTTGATCCAGATCTGTTGTGGCTAGTAAGCTCCCAGAGTATAATGGCTGCCCATAAGTATCTTTTATTAAATAATCAGAATCTACAACCACAAAGAAACCTCCAGAGGGAGCCTCTCCAATTACTAAGGAATTAGAATCCAGCACATCTCCAGGCTCACATGTTGGAGTAGGTACTGGGATATTATCTCCAGAATATATGTATCCCTGATCAGTTACTCCAATTTTTACCTGGGTATCATATCCATCAATCAGATTAGCCTCCAGCGTTTCAACTTCATCAGGAGCTCTCACAACAAATGTGAGCCTACCCATCATGATATGATTTCCATCATCATTCCTTTTAGGATCTGCAATGGCAATGGTCTCAACGTGTGTATTTGAAATAAATGGAGGCACAAATCCCAGT
>JAGLZG010000185.1 GCA_023131705.1 Nanobdellota archaeon | reverse complement strand
GAATGGAACAGATTATTATGGTGCTTTAAGAAACATCACTTTAACTTATGACGGTGAAAATGAAACAAGCTTTAATTTTTCATTGCAAACTTTATTAGGAGATGTTACAAATATATCAGTCAATAATGCAGGAGCGCAAGGTTCTGGAAAAAGTACGGTAAACATAGAAACAAAAAAACTTTCATTCTATTTTGTAAACACAACAGGAAGCAATATTACTTCATTGAACTTTGCGCATGTAGAAATGGATATGGATTATTCAAGCACTTATACAAATGGGCCTTCATTTACATGGATGCTTGATGTCTCATCATCTGACAGCGGCAGATTTACTGTTCCTATGATTAGCGCTGATATAAGCAAGATTAATGTATTTTGCCAGGATTATGCTCCATTGAAAACATCAAAAACATCATCACAGTTAAATTCAGGAGATACTTCAATAAATCTTACTGCTTTTAGTCCTGGTGGGATTGAGGGTGATATAGAAGAAGATGACTTACAAGTAGATATGCTAAAAAGCAATTCAGAGTGTGATGTTCCTTATCCTGATGCAAGCTGTTCATTATTACCTTCAAATGAAAAAGACTTTGCAGACTTTAAGCCATTCAAAATAGTGCTTGGTGGTGGGAAGATAAGTTTTAAGATGATAAGGAAGAGTAATAACCTTACAGTACTTTACAAAAATGTTGATATGCTGGCTTCAGGGCCACCTGATGCTTTGTTTGACTCAAGTTCAAACGACACAACAGGAGATACTTCTTTAGAAGCAGCATGGAGATTTGGAAGCATGGGTCCTGAAATCTATGACAGCATATTAGTGGGAGTGCCTTATAATGATTCCCAGGTTGATGAAAGCGCTCCAATAAAAGTGCTTTTAGATAAACTATATGATAATAAGTGGAATATTATATGGAATGTAACTAATGGCACAGATTCATTGCCATCTGATTATTCAGATTTTAATGTAACATGGTTCAATGACACAGCAGGAGGAATGACATGTTCTCTTACAGATGTAAATGCAGACTGTTATGTAAACACAACATATAATATGATATGGCTGAATATCCCTCATTTCTCAGGCATAGGACCTACTGTTAAGACAACAACAGTTGGTGGTGTAACATTAACTACTAACACAAGCAGTTTAACATGCGATACTAACTGCATTGTTTACATAAATGTTACTAATGAAAACTATTCATATTACAATGATTTGGTTGATATAAATGTAAGTATTATTGATTCAGCATTAGTTGTTGATACATACAATATATCTTATTACAATGGCTCTGAATTTGTTTTAAATGCAACATTTAATACAACTAATGCAAACACATCTCAGGCATTATACCCTGGCTATAACTTAACACAATATAATTCAAGCGACTCAAATACAACCCACCAATATAAATTAGATATTAATGTAACATCTACAACAGAAACAGTAGTGAACTTTACATATTGGGTAAATTCAACACCAATATCATTGACTGTAACATTAAATCCTACATCTTCGCCAACCAGTAGTGGTGGGGGTGGTGGCAGTGGAAGTACAACTACTACTCAAAATATAGTTTTAGCTAAAACTGATGCAACATATACTGGATTAGCAAGAAAGAGCAAGCTTGTATTTGATTTAGGCAAGGAATCACACTGTATAACTATCAATAAAGTATATGCAGACAGAACAAAGGTTGAATTTATCCTAACATCAGAACCAATATACTTTACATTAAGCATTGGAGAAGAAAAGACAATAGATGTTGGTTCAAATGAAAAACTTTATGTTAAATTAACAGGCATAAAAAACAGAAAAGCAGATATTATAGTCAAAAAGATAGTGAAAAAACCATTGACAGTAATTCCTCCAGCAGAAAAAAAGGAAGAAGTTAAAGAAGAAGTTTCTGTTGAGGAGGAGGAAATAGAAGAAGTAACACCAATAACACCGGAAAAACAAAAACTACCTTTAACATGGATGATAGTAGCTTTAGTTGTGGTTATTGGATTGATTACATATTTTGTGGTTAGTAACAAAAAGAGAATATAATTTATATTTTTTTTATTTCTTTTTATTATTTTATTTCACAACAACAGAAGCATATCCAACAGCATTAGTATAATCATTAACTATATCTCCTGATGTGTAATATTGCAATAAAAAGCCTTTCTTAGCATTTAATAGCTTAGATGTTTCCAGCATTGCTGCTATTGGATATTTCCCGCAGATAGTTGCCTGTGTTTTATCTGTATACTTTAAAAAATCAGCTGTTTTAAGCCCTTTAATCAGCTCTATGGCATCTTTATCAAGCTTATAGAGGCTTTCCCTGATATTATCCTTAAAAGGCACATATCCATAGTTATGTCCAAAATGCGTAAAGTCAGAAGATGCTATCAGCACAACCCTCTTTTTTTCTGCTTCTATTGTTTTTTTAATATGCAATGCTATTTCTTTATAATTAATATCAGGACTTATCATTATTGGCAGTATTCTCAGCTCTTTTAGCTTGTCCCTGCTTGCAAACTGCAGGAAAGGCAGTTGAACCTCTATGCTATGCTCTTGCTTATGGATATCTTCATCTATAGGCAGATTTGATATTTCTGAAAGTTTCCTGCCAAAATTCCTGTCTGTTTTTACTATGCCAATAGGAGTTTCCCAGTCATCAATGCTGATTCCAGAACTAAAACCGGAATGGCTTA
>JAGLZG010000184.1 GCA_023131705.1 Nanobdellota archaeon | reverse complement strand
GAGTTATGCTCTACCAGGACAACTACGTCTTCAGCGTAGTGCTCTCCTTAGCCGAAGGCTTTGGAAGTCAAATCCTTCTCAGGCTGAGCTACGTTTATGGTCTTAGAAGCTTTTGCTTACTAAAATCCCCATAATCACTCAGCTTATAGGATTAGATTGATTTTATATTTAAATGTTTTTCTATTTATTTAACCTCTTCTTCCTCAACAGGTTCTTCAGCCGGCTCTTCTTCACTTTTTTCTTCAGTTTCTTTTTCCTCTGCCGGTTCTTTGCTTCCAACAACTTCCATTTTTCCAAGTCTTCCTGCAGTTAGTTGAGGCTCACCCTGCCACTCGCTGACATAACCATTGATGATATGGATCTTGTCACCAATCTTTACTTTGTCAATCTCATCATTCCATAATGTTAGTGTAATCTCCCCGCTGTCATCCTTGACCTTTGCATTGCAGACTCTGCCGGGCTTTCCAAACTTCTCAAACTCTCTTATATCTCCCTTATCAATAACCTCTACAACTATATCAACCTTGCCTTCCCTTATTTTCAAGTCTTTTATTGCCATGTGAATATCACCCTAAGAATAAGATTAAATAATTGTTTATAAATATTGCTATTTATTTTAACAGCTTGCCTGCTTTATCAAACTTTAATTCATTATTCAATAATTTATTTAAAACATCTTTAAGCTTATTTGTCTTTACCCTGATCTGCTTTGTATCATTGCGGTTCCTGATTGTAACAGCCTTGTCCTTCAGGCTGTCAAAATCAAAAGTGATGCAGTAAGGGATTCCAGTCTCATCTGCCCTTGCATATCTTCTTCCTACAGAACCAGATGTGTCAAACTGGCAGACAAATTCCTCTTTTAATAAATCATAAACCTTTCTTGCATCTTTATTCAGTTTGTTGACCAAAGGAAAAATACCAATCTTAACAGGCGCTAACCTTGGATCTAATCTTAAAACAATATTGCCCCTTTCCTGGTCGTTGTTATAAGCATCTATTAAGAATGTTAAAAAAGCCCTGTCTATGCCCTGTGAAGGCTCTGCAGCAACATAAGGTATTACCTTTTCTTTGCTTTCTTCATCAAAATATTCCAGGCTTGCCTTTGAAAACTCCATGTGCTGCTTTAGGTCAAACTGTCCCCTGTCAGCATCTCCATGGATCTCTTTCCATCCAAACGGAAACTTGTATTCAATATCAAAGCAGGCAGAAGCATAATGCGCTAATTCATCCTTTAAATGTTCCCTTAATCTTAAATTCTCTTTTTTGATGCCAAGGTCAGTAAAAAATTTATAAAATTGGGCAAGCCAGTAAGCATGCCACGAAGAAGCTATTTTCTTTTCTATAATCTCTTTTATGCTAAGCTCAATATGCTCTTCATTTTTCTCCTGGTTTTTTTGCGTAAGAATCTGGACTTTCATCTTTTCAACTTCTTTTATGTGAGGGCATTCATTTACCTTGTTTGGGTTTACAAAGAACTCTATCTCAAACTGCTCAAACTCTCTGCTCCTGAACAGGAAATCCCTCGGTGAAATTTCATTTCTGAATGCCTTTCCTGTCTGCGCAATTCCAAACGGAAGTTTTTTTCTTGCGCTTTCCTGGACTAGTTTGTAGTTTGTGAATATAACCTGCGCTGTCTCAGGCCTTAGGTAAGCAATGTTTTCTTTAGCTGTTGCCGGACCTACCTGTGTTGAAAACATAAGGTTAAACTGTCCCTGGCTTTTTAGTTCCTGATTGCATTTATCGCATTTTAATCCTTTGTCATTATCCCCTTTAACCATTAATTTGCATTTATCGCATTTATAGATATAATCACTAAAAGAATCAACATGGCCTGATGCCTTCCATACCTTTGGATGCGTTATGATTGTTCCGTCTATTCCGACAATATCTTCCCTTTGCTGCACAAACCTTTTCCAAAAAGCATTTTTTATGTTGTTTTTCAGCTCAACACCTAAATGGCCGTAATCAAAAAACCCGGCCATACTGCCATATATCTCAGAGTTAGGATATACAAAGCCTTTCTTCTTGCAGAATACTGCTATATCATTTATATTTAGCATGACTTTGGTTTTTTCCTCTGCTTTAAATAGTTTATCTTTGTTAAGCATTA
>JAGLZG010000183.1 GCA_023131705.1 Nanobdellota archaeon | reverse complement strand
AGAGAGACAAAGAAAAAACAGATTATTAATATGATACACAGGAATGCTGTTGACCCGCAAACACACCTGCCTCATCCTCCTGCGAGAGTAGAGGCTGCAATGGATGAAGCAAAGGTTCATATTGATGAATTTGAGGATGTCAACAGGCAGATGCAGGAAGTGCTCAAAAAAATAAGGATAATACTTCCTATAAAATTTGAAGTTAAAGAGATTGCTGTTAAAATATCTCCTGAATATGCTGCTAAATCATACCAGGTTCTGAATCAGTTTGGAAAAAAATTAAAAGAAGAATGGTTAAATGACGGAAGTTTATCTGTTGTACTGGAAATGCCTGGCGGCTTAGAAGAGGATTTCTATGAAAAGATAAATGCCTTGTGTCATGGTAATGTGGAAAGCAAAGTTTTAAAGACAAAATAAAATGGAGTGATGATAAAAATGAGTGAGATACTAATTAAAGACAAGGAAATTGTTGTGCCTGGAGAGAATCTGGCAAAAGGGATGGACTGTCTTCCTGGTAATGGAACTTACAGGGACAAAGAATTTATAGTTGCATCAAAATTAGGGATGGTTAATGTAGATGGAAGGGCTCTGAAGATAATACCTTTGTCTGGAAAATATAGCCCTAAAAGAGATGACATAATTATAGGCCAGGTATGTGACATTGTTTTTAGCGGATGGAGAGTTGAAACAAACTCTGCTTATCAGGCTATGCTCAATGTCAGGGATGCCACATCAGAGTATATTGAAAAAACAGCTGACCTGACTAAATATTTTAACTTTGGTGATTATATTGTTGCAAAAATAACAAATGTTACAAGCCAGAAGCTGATAGATTTGACAATGAAGGCTCCTGGTCTGCACAAACTAAGCGGGGGCAGGATCATAAAGATTAATACAAACAAAGTGCCAAGAGTCATAGGAAAACAAGGCAGCATGGTCTCAATGGTTAAAAATGCCACTGGATGCAGGATAACTGTTGGCCAGAATGGCTTGGTATGGATAGATGGAGAGCCGGAAAATGAGATAATTGCAGTAGATGCTGTCAAGATGATAGAAAAAGAATCCCATATATCAGGGTTAACAGAAAGGATTAAATCATTTTTAGAAAAAAGCACAGGAAAAAAAGTGATAGTAGGTGAAGTAAGATGACAAGACCGGATAAAAGAAAGATTGATGAAACAAGAAAGATTGAGGCAAAAGCAGGGATAATACCAAGAGCAGATGGTTCTGCCATGTTTAAGATTGGAAATACAATAGCATATGCTGCTGTTTATGGTCCTCGTAATTTATACCCTAAATTTTTGCAAAACCCTCAAAAAGGCATTCTAAGATGCAGCTATAACATGATGCCCTTTAGCGGCTCTGGAGACAGGGTAAGGCCGGGCTCAAGCAGGCGTTCAAGAGAGATATCAATGGTGACTGAAAAGGCATTAATGCCTGTGCTGAATCTGGAAGAATATCCCAATGCTGTTATTGATATTTTTATTGAGCTTCCCCAGACAGATGCAGGGACAAGATGCGCTGGAATATGCGCAGCATCAATTGCTCTTGCAGATGCAGGATTAGTGATGAAAAGCATGGTAAGTTCTATTGCAGTCGGTCTGGTGAATGATGAGCCTGTTGCTGACTTAAGCAAAGAGGAAGAAGATATAGAAGGGACAGTTGACATACCTATTGCTGTTTTGCCAAGGACAGGCGAACTTACTCTATTGCAGTTAGACGGAGAGATAAAAAAAGAAGATCTGCAAAAGGCGATAGAGATTGGAAAAAAGGCATGTTTGAAGATAAATGATATTCAGAAAAAAACACTGAAAGATAAATACAAGCAGGTGAATAAAGATGTATGAAAATCAAAAACAGCATATAATCAATTTTTTAAATAAAGGTTTAAGATTTGACAGAAGAAAACTTGATGAATACAGGGATATTTCCCTTGAAACAGGAGTAAGCAAGAATGCAGAGGGCTCTGCAAGAGTCAGGATAGGAGAGACAGATTTAATAGTGGGCATAAAGCTTGAGCTGGGTGAACCTTATCCTGATTCACCAGATGAAGGGACAATAATGGTTGGAGCAGAGTTATTACCTCTCTCAAATCCTGAATTTGAATCAGGCCCTCCAAGGATAGAAGCAATAGAACTGGCAAGAGTTGTTGACAGGGGCATAAGGGAAAGCAAGGTTCTCGATTTCAAAAAGCTGTGCATAAAAAAAGGAGAAAAGATATGGATAGTTATAATAGATATTGTGACTATTAATGTTGATGGAAACCTGTTTGATGCATCTGCCTTGGCTGCAATGGCTGCCTTAAAAGATGCGCAGCTTCCAAAAATAAAAGATAACAAGATTCTCTATAAAGAACCGACAAAAGATAAGCTTCCTCTAAGCGCAAAAGAGCCTGTTGCAGTAACAGTCTGCAAAATCGGAGATTATCTTATAATTGACCCCACATCAGAAGAAGAAAAGGTTATTGATGCGAGGTTGACAGTTGCAATAACAAAAGAAGGTAAAATATGCGCAATGCAAAAAGGAGGAACAACCCCTTTATCAGCAGGTGATATTGACAAGATGGTTGAATTAGCTGCAAAAAAGTGTGAAGAATTAAGGAAATACTTAAAGTGAGGTAGTTTCAAAATGGTCATAGATATAAAAGAAAAAGATGAAATAAGAGAATATAACAAATATGAAAAAGCAAGAATGATTGGGAGCAGGGGTTTGCAGATATCAATGGGCGCTCCATCATTGATTAAGTTAAATGATGGTCAGCTTAAAAAGATTAAATACAACCCCATAGAGATTGCAAAGATGGAGTTCAATGAAGGGCTGATTCCCATAACTGTTAAAAGACCTTTGCCTAAACTCAAAGAGTGATAAAACGTTTGGTGCAGATTTTATTTTATTATTATCTCCCCCTTTATTTGAGGATACAGTACACATTCAAAAGAAGAGTAATCTTTTGGAAATTTTAAATGTTTTTTTGCGTTTGCTTCAATTCTTATAGGATTTCCATTTATGGTAATATCATAACTAACTGAATCTTTGTTTATAAATATTATTTCTGTAGATTTGGTTTTTACTATTGAAGGTCTACAAACACCATTTTCTATAATAATAACATTATCTTGATAATGGCTAATAACATATACTGCACCTATAATTAATAATAAAACAACAATTTCCCCTATTGCTCCTTTTTTATTTTTAAATAACATTTTTCTCACCTTTATTGTGTTTTTTTTATAATATATATCTTTATAAATATTGCTTCCCACGAAACACCAGCCATAATAGCGTGGCTTATGCTACATGGATTAATTGCAAAAGTAAATAATCCTCCTAAGGCAATATATGTCCAATCATCACGATTCCATCTTCCAATTATTTGCCTTCTCCTTCCTGTTGTTCTATTTGGTATATACTCACTTAAGAATTTGTATGCAAATGTGGCTAGAAATCCTATCACAAAACTTAATATACCCCATACAATAGAGTATGCCATCTATTGATTCCTCTTTCTTATTATTGCATATATTAAAAACATTGAGATGGAGATATATAATGCAAGTATCCCCCAATATTTATTTTTTTCGATAAATATTAAGTAATAACCAGCAATATATGATAATATAAACAAAACAAATGTTAATTTTTGAAGTTTGTTCATATTTAATTTTTTGTATTCTACTTTATTTAAATCTTTCTTTTTCATCTTTTCGCCCCATAGCTTATGCTAAAAAAATAAAGAGCCTACCTGTAAGCAAGTCCGACTTACTCACGCACCTTTTAAGGTAACATCATAAGCTCACGCTATCAGTTTTTTATGATTGTGAAAAATATCCCGATTCGCAACACTCCTGAAAATATACCTCTCTCGCAACACAACCCAAAATCGAAACATTTATATACCTCCTCTAACTCATTACCCATATAAAGTTCTTAGGTGATTAATTCTAAGATGGATAATAAAAACGTATTGAAAACCGGTACAACAACAATTGGTATGGTGTGCAAGGATGGTATTGTGCTTGCTGCAGATAGAAGAGCGACTATGGGGAATATTATAGCAGATAAAAAAGCGCAAAAAATACACAGTATAACAGATGATATTGCTGTTACAATTGCTGGGACTGTTTCAGATGCGCAATTAATAATCAAATTAATTCAGTCTGAAATAAGATTAAAAAGGATAAGGACAGGAAAAGCCACTATTGTAAAAGAGGCAGCAAACCTTACAGCAAGGATGGTTTATGAGAATATAAGAAAAATGTCAATGATTCCCGGAATAAGCCAGTTTATAATGGGGGGGAAGGACATGTTTGGATTTCACCTTTATGATCTTTTTGTTGATGGCTCCATAACAGAGTGTGAAGATTATGTTTCAAGCGGCTCTGGAAGTACAACAGCTTATGGTGTTCTTGAAACACTATATAAAAAAGGAATAACTATCGAAGAAGGAGTAAAACTTGCTGTAAAATCTTTAAATGCTGCTCTTCAAAGAGATTCAGCATCCGGCTCTGGCTATGATGTTGTTACAATAACCAAGGAAGGGTTTAAAAAGGTTTTAGAAAGAGAGATTGACACAACAATATCTGCATAAGTATATATTTTCTAATAAAAAGTAAATAACCTATTTTTAAAATGGCAGAAAACATTATTAATGAAGTTTTAAAGCATCTACCAAAAGAAAAAATATCAGATGCTTGTTTTGAAGGGGCAAATATAGTTCTATATACAAAGGACAGGGATTTTTTCCTTAACAACAACGGGCTGATAAGAGAGGTAGTTGATGCTATAAAGAAAAGAGTAGAGCTAAGACCAGACCCAAGCATCTCAATGGACTTAGAAGAGGCGGAAAAAGAGATTAAGAAGATTTTGCCCAAAGAGGCTGGTTCTTCAAATATAATATTTGACTCGCAGAGAAGCATGGTCATAATAGAAGCGGAAAAGCCGGGCCTTGCAATAGGAAAGCAGGGGGCTGTTTTAAGGGAGATAAGGGAAAAAACCCTTTATGTGCCTTTAATAAGAAGAACGCCTGCAATAAAGTCAAAACTGATTGAAAATACAAGGGCTGTTCTCTATCAAAATTCTGATTATAGGAGAAAATTCCTGGATAAGATAGGTCATAGGATATATGATGGATGGGTGAGCGGGAAAAAGAAGGAATGGATCAGGATAAGCTTTTTAGGCGGTGGGAGACAGGTTGGAAGAAGCTGTTTGTTTTTGCAGACACCGGAAAGCAGGGTCTTGCTTGACTGCGGTGTTAATATTGCAAATGATGCAGAAGCATATCCATATCTGGAAGCCCCTGAATTTGATATA
>JAGLZG010000182.1 GCA_023131705.1 Nanobdellota archaeon | reverse complement strand
CATTGTTTGCCCGAAGATGTCTATTAAACTTTGGCATTGTAAGTTGTTATTGGATTTTGACACCGAGTTTGGAAAGTTGAGTCAAAGTCCTTTCAAGGTAAAGTTTGTTTTTGGTAAAGATTTTAATGGTAAAGTAATATCTATTAAGGAGGTTTTATGAAGACATTGGACATCGATGAATATCTGAAAAGCACGGGTGTGAAGATTGTTATTAAAGGGAAGGAGTATGTTGTAAAGGATTTTCCAAAGGATTTTGATGATGAAGAATCTAATGACCTTTTAGTTTCCAAGATTATTGGATGTCCTGTTGAAGACCTTGCGGATTATGGGTCTGCCGCACTTTTGAAAATATATGATTTTTTACATGAAAACTTAATACCCAAAAATTTTCAAACACCTCTGTTAGACGACTCGAAAAAGCGGGGACGATAGCTCATATTCTACATATTCCGCTGACAGAGGTTTTAGAGTTTGGTGAAAGTAGGCTTAATATTTTTTTCAACGAGGCTATGAGACAAAGGGCTGTAGATGCAAGTTTTATGAATGCAGCTTTCAATGGGGATAGGAAGGCTTCTAATCATTTAGAGCAACTGATGAAAATTCACGGTGGTTATACAGAGGGTTTCTATGAAAACGAAAGAAAACGTTTTGAGGAGTTTATAGAAGGTGGGAAGAGAATTAAGAGATGAATATTATATAGACATATCTCAGCCAATGAAGGCTCTGAATACACTTGCCCATAAAAGTAGGGAGCTACAAAAAACTCTGCAAAAATCTACGACTATAGGTTCTGATAAAGCTCGTATTAAAAGAGACCTTGCTAATACAGAGCGGGCTATAAAAGGTTTTACAACAAGAGTTAGAAAAGCTACGAGAGGACTTATAGGAAAAGACATGATGCATTCTGGACTTATAAGAAGTGCTATGAAAAGAGAAACTACTCAATCTACCCGAATCTGGAAAGGAATGTGTAATAAGATTAAGACTCTTTGGAAAGGTACTACTAATAAGATGACATCTGGTATTAAGAAAGTAAGAAGAACCTTTAACACAATGGCTAAAAGTAATATCAGTAAGACTAAACAAATGAACAGAGGAATGAGAGAAGGGGGAGACTTACTTCAAAGCTGGTGGAAGAGGTTTGGAGAAGTAGGTCTTGGATTTACTTTTATCTATCGAGGGGTTAACGCAATTGAGAATGCGTTAGGAAAGTTTGTAGAAAGTATGAAAGAAGCTATTACGTTGAGTGGTGAGTTTGTAGAAATCCAAGCAAGGATGGCTGTTTCTGCGACGTTGTTTGGTTCTAATGCTGTTGATTTTAGTGATGCCTTTACTAAAGCCCATGCTAATATGTTGGCTTTTAGAGAAGCTTGTGTTGGGGCGATTTCCACGGTTGCCGAATTAGGTCAGGGTATTGATGAAGCGGCTCAGTGGGGTATAATAGTTGAACCTCAACATATGAAGAATTTTGTTCGTTTCTTAGATTTTATTAACATAATTGCTACTACCACAGGAAATGCAGGAAGACAGATAAGACAAGAGATTCAGTCTTTACATGAAGGGTCGAAAAGAGTTGGTAATATCCTTATAAAGATTATAGATAGATTAGCTAAGTCTGGTGCACAATTTAGTGAACATGTTGTTAAAGATATAGTTGCTGGAGGTGAAAGAGGTAAAAAGGCTTTCTTTGAGGTTGTTGAAGTTATTGGAAATAAAATGAAAGGGCTTTATGTAGAGTTGGCGAAAGCGTCTCCTACATATGCCTATACTGTTGGTTGGCAAAAATATCTTATTTCTATTCAGAAACTTATAATAAAAGCAGTTCCTATTGCCAGAGACCTGGGTTTCCTCCAGAAAAACGCTGCGGATACATCAAACATCTTTGCTGTTGCTGTTAATAGAGCTTTTAAACAAGTTAACGAAACTATGGCTGGTGAAAAGTTTCAGAAAGCATTATCAGTAAATATGATTAGTTTTTGTGAGTTGTTACAAAAAGTGACAGGTTTAACCATGAAGATGTATAAAACTATTTTATATTTGGGTGTAGCTATTAGAGGTATACCAAGTGGCGTGAAAGAATTTGGAGGTTTAATAGCTAAGGCTCTCGCATTTACAATGGCTTTATGGGGTATTAAGTCGATTTTTGGGGTTGTTATAGGTATGACTATGAGTGCCTTTAGACCTGTTATTATGTTATCTGGAGCTCTTATAGGTCTTGCAGGAGCTGGAAGAATAGCAGCTAAGGCTACAGAAGAGGAAGTTAAAGCAATTATTGCTTTAAGAACTGCTACTATGTTTGCAAGAATTACAATGGTTCTTATGATAACAACTTTTTTATTAGTTGCATGGGCGGCGTTGGTAGTTGCAAAGAATATTGAAGAAGTAAAAGATGGAATAGATGATTTGAATAATAAATTTAAGGAAAGTTATGAAAAACACATGCCTAAATGGGCACAAGCAGTAATAAAGTTTAAAAATAAGATAAGTCCTGCAAAAGATAAGAGTTTTTTTGAAATGTATCCTGGTTTTCAACCTTCTAAGGCATCTAAAAAATTAGGTGGCTGGCTTAAAGATTCATTTAAGGATGCTATAGATGAATTAGATATACTTATTAAGAAAGTTAGTCCTATGATATCAAAACTAGGTTCTTCTCTTACGAAAGGAGTATTAGGTGATTTAGACTTAGCTGATGAAAAGAGCTGGAAAGATTTTCAAACACATCTTAAAGGTATTCAGGCTGAAATGAAGGGACTTACAACTGGGCTTGCCGATGAGATAAGTAGTTTAAAAACTAACATGAGGTCTTTATATGAAAAGGCTATTAAGAGCGGCGACTTGAGTTTAGCGGTTCAACTAATTCCTTATGTTAAGTCTGAAACAATCGCTATAATTCATACTATAGAAGAGGAAAGGCGTAAGTTAATTAAATCCCTTGCACAGATTCCTAAAGAAGCTATTGATATGAGAGCTAGAATTATAAATAGACTTGCAGAAACAGCATTAGAGATAAAAGCTCATGAAGCTTCTATTAGGGATATGAAGGAAGAGTTTATCATAATGCCTTGGGAAGAAAAACATGCTAAGGCGGCTATAGATAGAATAAAGAAGAGATTAAAAGCAGAAGCAGATTTTGCCAAAAAACGAATAGCTGCTGAAGAAAAAATTCAGGGTGAGATTATCAGGATGAGAGATGGTGGATTTGAACATCTAAAATGGCAGTTAGCAAAACAGGTAGAAGGGTATAGAAAGTTAGGTGTTTCAGAAATTTTGATTGCAGAATGGGTAAGAAGAAAGAAAGAGGAATATGTAGAGAGTGTAAAGAATAAAACAAAGAAAACAACAACACTTATGGAAAATATGTGGGAACAAGCATGTAAAAATATGCAAGATGCTTTTGGAAAGTATTTTGTAGATGCTGTTTCTGGAAAATTGAAAAATCTTAAAGATTATGTATTAAATTTCTTAACCACTGTTCGTAATGCTATGGCACAGGCTCTTGGGGCAAAAATTGGGGGAACATTAATGACTGCCTTAGGAAATGTAATAGGTATGGGAGGTGGAACGACCACTTCTTCTGCTTCTACATCTATTGGAGGATTTACGCCTCATTTTGAAGGTATTCCTCATCTTGCTGAAGGAGCAGATTTTTACACAAAGGGTATTACTCCTATGATAGCTGGTGAGGCAGGAACAGAACATGTTCAAATAACACCTGTTGGAAAAGAAACAAAACCTGATGTTCAAATAAATGTAATAAATAAAACTCAACCAGTAAGTGCTAAACAAGGAGCAATGCGGTTTGATGGTAGAAAATGGGTTATCGATGTTGTCTTAGATGCTTTAGGTTCACAACCTTCTTTTAGAAATGCAATAAGGAGTGTATGATGAATTTTCCTGCACTAACGGCAATTTGTCTTGCTCCACTTGATGAAAGCACAAAACTCAAGACTCTTAAATCACCTGCTGAAGATGGTTATGTGATTTCAAGAGCAGCGTGGACAAAAGCAAGAAAGACCTTTACAATAAAATATAATGATATGTCTACTACAGACTATAATACCTTATTAAGTTTTTTTACAGTAAATGCTAAGGGGGGAACAGAAATATTTAACTGGACACATCCTATCACAAGTGTGATTTATGAAGTTAGATTCAAAGAAGATATTTTAAATGTTTCTTATATGACATCTTCTTTTGTAAATTGCTCTTTTGTTCTGGAGGAAGTATGAGTATATCAGCAGAAGCTAAATTAGAGAAGAATAAGATAAGTGGTGATGTTTGGATAATACTTATAGAATTGCAATTTACTCCAACTTATAGGATTTGTAAAAACAATGAAGATATAGTTTGGCCTACGGCTGGTGGGAATACTTATATAGCATTTCCTTTTGAGCTTGATGCAAAAACAGATACCTCGAAAGGTGAGATACCTTCCGTGCAAATAAAAATATCTAATGTAAATAGACTTATGCAGTCTTATGCTGAACAATCAGGTGGAGCTGTTGGCTCAACTGTTATTCTTAGATTAGTTCATTCTGAACATCTTGACCTTGCAGACCCAGAAATTGAGGAAACTTTTATAATTACAAAGGTTGACACAGACAATATGTGGGTTTATATTACTTTGTCTTTATTGAATCCCTTTTTATTAGGATTTCCATCCCAGAAGTTTATTAAAAATTTTTGTAGGTTTAAATTTAAGGGAACAAGATGTGGGTATGCAGGAGTAGCTGTAACTTGTGACCATACATTGACAGATTGTCAATCTAAAGGGAATGAATTAAGGTTTGGTGGATTTCCAGCAATCCCAATAGGTGGAATTTACAAATGATTTATGATGATATAATAGGTATTCCTTTTAAAAAAGGTGGGAATGATATAAAGGGATTTGATTGTTATGGTTTAGTGAGATTTATGTATTCAAAATTTTTTGACATAGAAATTCCTTCTTATGGACATAAAAACATAGATGCTCTTAAGGGAGAGGATATAAATAAAGTGATTAATTTAAGTAAAGGAGAATGGAAAAGAATAGAGAAACCAGAAGTGCCTTGTGCTTTGTTTATTCGTAATCATCCTCTTTATATAAACCATATAGGTTTTTATGTTGAAAATAATCAATTTTTGCATTGTCTTAAAAAGGTTGGAGTAATTTTAAGTAATGTTAAAGACTCTTATTGGAAAAGAAAGATAATGGGGTTTTATAAATGGTAGATGTAAAAATCACTCATGTAATAAATCCAATTTCAAACCATTGTATGGTTGAGACCAGACCTTATTTTCCTTTTGCAAAAGTTAATGATTTTTTGAATGAAGATGATAAAGATGTAATTGTATCCTTAAATGGAAATGTTATTAGTGAAGAAGAATATAATCTCTTAATTCCTTATGAATCAGAAATAATTATTGTTCCTATTATTGAAGGTGGAGATGGTAAGGATATACTAAGAGCAATCGCTTCTATAGCAGTTTTAATTGCCGCTGTTGTTATTCCTCCTTTATTAGGATATGCTTTAACAACTACAACAGGAGCTTTGATATCAACAGGAATAATGCTTGCTGGAACAATGCTTATAAATACTATTTTTCCTATTCCGAAAATAGACTTACTTGAAGATATGTCTGAGCAAACTTATGGTTGGCAAGGAATTCAGTCTATAGTAAAGCAAGGTAATTCTATTCCTGTTTTGTATGGTAAAAGGAGAGTTGGTGGAAATGTAATTGCTGTTTCCACATTACTAAATGGTCAAAATCAATATTTGAATATGGAAGTTGCTCTTACTGGACATCAGGTAAGTTCAATCTCTGCTATAAAAATAAATAATCAACCTTCTACAAACTATCACGATATTACACTTTCAACAAGACTTGGTGTAAATAACCAAACTACAATTCCATATATGAATAAGAATGAAACAGCACATACATCTGGTAGTTTACTTACACACAACACACCTATATATGTAGAAACTACAGGTAATGTAGTAGAGGGATTGAAGGTTAATTTCCTGTTTCTTTATGGTCTTTTTTATTCAAATGATGATGGTGGATTGGATAGTCGAACAGTAAAGATTAAATTAGAATATGCTAAATGGAATGGAACTGGCTGGGATGCTTATGTAAATTGGAAAACAGCTTCTTATTCCGCCGCTCAAGCATCTGCTCTTAGATATAGTGAAGAAAAAGAAGGATTGGATGCAGGAAAATATAAAATTAAATTGACAAGACAAACAGCAGATAATACAAATAATAGACAAAGGGATGATGTAAAGTTAGAAGGATTTAGTGAGATTATCTATGATAGTTATTCTTATCCTTGTGTATCACTTGTAGGTATTCAAGCACTTGCCACAAATCAACTAAGTGGAAGTTTACCAAATATTACTTCATTGGTAGATAGAGGTAATTTTGTTTCTACAGATATTGGAGTAAATTCAAACCTTTACACAAAACCTTCAAATAATCCTGCTTGGGCAGTTTATGATGTCTTAACAAACACATCTTATGGTGGGGAATATACAATAGATTTAACTTCATTTACAACTTGGGCGAATTTCTGCACAACAAATAATATAGAGTGTAATATTTATTTGGATGGCTCTATGTCTGTTTGGGACGCTGCCTTGAAAATTGCAATGGAAAGTAAGGGTATTCTGAAAATAGAAGGCACAAAAATAACTGTAACTATTGACCAAGTAACTTCTGCAGTTCAATTATTTAATGTTTCGAATATTATAGAAGATAGTTTTAAAGAACACTTTTTGCCTTTAAAGGGAAGGGCAAATTGTGCAGAAATAACTTTTTGGAATGAAGACCATGATTATCAACGAGAACAATTTATGGTATATCTTTCCAGTTGGGATACTGAAACTGAGATAAAAAAGAGTATAACTCTTTATAGTATAACAGATTATACGGCAGCTACAAAACATGCACAGTATATGTTGAATTATAATAAATATCTAACCAGAGCAGGTGAATTTGATGCAGATATAGATGCTATTGCTTGTACAGTTGGTGATGTAGTAAAACTCCAACATGATGTCCCACAATGGGGGGATGGTGGTAGGATAGTTAGTGCAACAATAACACAGGTGGTTTTAGATAAGGAACTGACATTTGAAGATACTAAAGAGTATAAAATAGTTTGGCGACTTCAGGATGACACACAAATAGAAAAAACTTGGACACAGTCTGGGACAGATACAACAGATACTATTTTACTTACTATTGCTGCAGGGGATGTCCCAAGTAAATATGATATATATGCAGTAGGACTTTCTTCATTACCTTATAAATTAGTTCGTATTATGGAAATTGATAGACAAGACGATTTACGCAGACACATTTCTTGGATAGAATATAATGCTTCTATCTATACAGATATACCATCTTTCCCTGCTTTGCCTGCTCCTTCTTATGATTTAGTTGCCCATGATTTGACAGTAGAACAAGGAACACAGGTTTCACCTTCAGGAGATAAGGATGTGTTTAAACTTTTCTGGAGAGGTGGAGAAGATGTATCAAGATGGAAAATTTATTACAAAATACATTCTGATGAAGGTTTTGGATTAGAAGAGTTTGGGGAAACTAATTATGGAAGTCCTGATGTTTATGATGCTTGGCATTATTATGGATACACACGAACAACAGCACTTGATGTTATTTTTGATAGTGTATTTGGAGGTAAATATACATTTGCAGTTTGTGGTGTAGCTGTGTATGGAGAAGAATCTCCTGATGAAGCTTCACAGGTGAGTATAATAACTAAGAGTTCTTTACAAAAACCTTTTTTTCCTTTAGGAGCATTAATAAGTAATACATTTGATACAAAACTTCATATTTGGTGGACGAAAGCTCTTTGTTCGGCAATTAGTCATTATGAGGTAACTTATACTGAAGGAACAACAAAAACAGTTTCTGTCGAAACAAATGAATTTATAATTAATCAACCTTCACAAAGAGATTATTCTTTTTCTATTGTAGTAGTAGATAAGTGGGGGCAGAGTTCAGAGACAATAATAGGTGCAGCAAATAATCCTTTTCCATCAACTCCATCAGCACCGACTTTAACACCACACTTTTCAAAAATAGCTGTGAAGTGGAATTTGGTTTCTGATAATGATATAATAGGATATTATGTTTATACAGGAGTAGCAACGGCGGATACAAAAGTTGCCTTTATTCAAGGAGATTCTTATACTTTCGAATGTGAAAGTGGGGATACATATTATGTAGCAATTAGTGCTGTTGACCCTTTTGGTGAGGGGAATAAGTCTCCTGAAATAGTAACAACAGCTTTGTCAGTGCAAGCAAAAGATTATAATTTAGATATACCTCTTATGAGTGGAATAGATTGGTCTACTTCTTCTGGATTGACTTGGACTACAGGGAATTTGGTATATAAAAATACAGTCTACTCAATTTCATCAGGAAACACAGGGTTAAAATATATTTGGTGGGATAAAAATGATACACCTACTACTTTTCATTATTCAGATACAAGACCTACAATAGGAGCAGATATTTGGTTAATGGCTTATTATGATGTTGTAAACGATAAAGTTTATCCTGCTACACAAAATAAAATACAGCATGCTGGACTTTTACAGGCATCTACTATTACAGCAGATTTAATAGGAGCTAATGAAATAATAGCTAATGAAGCAAATATAAAAGATGCAATTATAAAAAATGCAAAAATAGAAAGTTTAGATGGAGACAAAATAATAGCTAATACAATTATAGCTGATAAATTCGTTTCCACTCTTTATGGTGATTTAAACCAAGCTATGAGTTATGTGAAGACTGTTTTAAGTGGTGGGGATGAGTATGAGCATGATTTGACAGATACTGATATGTCTAATGGTTCTGGAACAAACATAGATGCTGATACTCATGGGGATTATGGAGTTTCAACACGAATAATAACAGCAACAAAATGGGATGATGGTGGAGCTGTATGGGATACAGGAACTTGGGATAAACCTATAGGTAGTTCGGGTAATTGGACATCTGCTTCTATGGATTTAGGAGCTTCAAAAACATTACAGATGGCTTTAAGATATACTATGATAGAGGACTTAGCTTCTGTAACAGGGTTAACAATATCAGCTCAGTATTCAACAGATAATACAAACTGGGGAACAAATAAACCTAACTTAAATGACAATAATTGGGAAACTTTAACACAAAGACAAATTACAGGAGATATATATAAAAGTATGGGGGCTTTATTTACTTTTAGGTATTTTAAACTTAAAATAGCCCTTACAACTTCAGATACTTCAAAAAGAATTATTTTACATACTCTAACTTATTTAGGAAATGTAGTAAATCTTTTTGGACACCTTGTAAATCAAACTATTGCATCAGGTGGAACAACATTTACTTTAAGTGGGTTTAATGATATTCCTGCAATAACAGTAACACCAGTTGGTTCAACTGTTTTAGTTCCCTTAATAACAGCACAAAGTAGTAGTAGTATGACTATTAAGTTATATAATTTGGCTGGAAATTTTGTTGGGGGAACTTGTAATATTACAATAATAGGAGTTTAGGAGGAAAAATGGCGTATGATAGCTCAAAACCTGTAACAGGAGGAAGTTTAGTCGCAGCTGATGTTAGGGAAAATTTTAGAGCTTTAAAAGAAGATGGAATAGTAATTTGTTCTTCTACATTTGAATATGTAAAAGTTTCTGATGTTAAGGCTTATAATATAGATGGTGGCACTTTTACTTCAGGTTCAATGCAAACAAGGGTTATAAACACAGAAGATTCAGATACTTCAAGTATTTGTTCAATTGCAAGTAATCAAATTACTTTAGCAGCAGGAACTTATCTTTGTAATATAATATGTCCTGCTTTTTGGGTAAATAGACATATAGCTCAATTATATAATATTACAGATAGTGCAACGACACTTTTAGGAATGTCACAATTTGCTGACGCTAATTATGGTGGTGTTACTCTTGCTTTCATTGTTGGTAAATTTATAATAACAGCACAAAAAATTTTTGAGATACAACATAGATGTCAATCTACCAGAGCTGATGAAGGCTTTGGAATAGCACATGGTTTTTCAGGAATAAATAATGTTTATACTATTGCTGAATTTTGGAGAGTATCATAGGGATAGATATTAAAGTAAGAAGATTAAAGGAGTAAAAAATGGCTAATACACCGAATTTAGATTTAGAAAAAATTGCATCTGGAACAAAACCCTACCATGAAAAAGTATGGGCTAACTTAGATAAAATAGATGCTAATAACCCGAAACATAAACTTGATGCAACAACTGCACCTACAGTAAATGATGATACTACAGCTGGTTATACAGTTGGTTCACTGTGGGCAGATGTAACAAATGACAATCTTTATGTTTGTATAGATGCTACAGCTGGAACAGCGATTTGGAAAGAAACGACTGGACTATTAGAAGATGAGACAGCTCCTAAACTTGGGGCAGAGTTTAATGCACAAGCACATTCAATAGTTTTCACAGAACAAGTCTTAACCTCAGGAGCTGCGATTGCTTGGAATTTAGTAAATGGTAATAAGGCAATTTTGACAGCGGCACACAACTTTACCATTACAATAGCTCCACCTTCAGGTGCTTTGAAAGCTCAACTTATTATCACTCAGGACGGCACAGGAACGAGGGTTATGGATGAAATTGTTACTCAAAAGGATGAGGCTATTGCTGTTGCAGATGTTCATGCTGATACAGATATTATTGACTTATCAGTTGACATACCTACAGGAGCGAGGATAAGATTTAAAACAACCGCTGCTGATTTACCAGTTCCTTTAGTAGTAGACACGATTTACTACGCTATTAGAAGCTCAGAAAATCACATCAAGGTTGCGACTACAAAAGCAAATGCCCATGCTGGAACACAAATAGATATAACAGACGCAGGGACAGGAACACATACCGTTCAGCAACTTGTAAAATGGGAAGGCGGAACATTAGGGATTTTATCAACGAATGTAGGCAGGGAAGACATTTTAAGTGTAGCTTATAAAACAGCAGACAAACAATGGTATGCACAGTTAGAAAAGAATTATAGTTAGGAGGATATAGTGAAAAAGTTTTTAGTTATCGCACTACTTTTATTTGCTTTACCAGCATTCGCACAGACGATTGATATACAGATTGAGTCAAAAACAAAAGGGTTTTCAGTAGGAACAACTGCGTATGTTTCCGAGACAGCCACAGATAGAAGTCTCTACCAGAATAAATATGGGTCTCACATAGGTGAAATGAGCGTTAAATCTACCTTCAAGGCTAATGAAAAAATGACAACCACTATGTCAGCTATAGGAAAGGGTAGTGTCTTAGAAAAGATGGGTTATATGTCCAGTGATGAGTGTTTTGACAGTGCGGTTGGAATGTTTGGACAGGGCGATTTAGAATATGACTCACAAAGTGAATTGAGACCTAATAAAATAGAGTATAACGGAAAAATGAAAGTTATTGGTGGATTTAGAGTAGGTGTTGTCGCTACAACTATAGGTGAAGATGCTTACAGGAAAATGGAATATCACCAGAGAACTTTGAGAGGTGAGACTGATTACAGTATTAATATAACAGTAAAAATTAACTAAATAAATTAAGAGATAAATAATAAAAATTATTAGGAGGAAATAATGATAAGAGTATATAGCGTAGCGGACAATCCAAACATTCTCACAATGTTTGCACAGAAGGTAAATGATGCCTATCCTTGGGGAACAGGGCATACTGATATTTTTTCAAGAAACCCATCTGACTTGGATAGTGATGATACTTTGGATTATTATGAAGTAACGGGAATGACCAACACTGATGAGGAAGTGAAGATAACTAAAAAGTTCGTCCATGCAGATTTAAATCCATTACCTTACGTGACAAAACCTTTCAAGGCGATTGCTCAAATAGCTATTGCGAAAGGAACAGGTAATTCCTATTGCACAAAGGTTGTTTTCACGGCGGGACTTATGCAGGAGGATGGAACTTTTGTGTCTAAATTAGTTGCAACTGCAACACCGAATGTTTCTACAGATAGCACGAGTTATCAATTTTTGAGTGCACAGGCATTTTTTCCAACTTCACCTGCTTATGAGATTAAAGCTATAGAAAGGTTTTGTTTACAAATGGATGTTTGGGGTAAGGTTGCGGCTGGTAATGGAAAGATTAAATTGATGATTAGTCGTGGTTCAGGTGATTCCTTTGTGGATTTATATAAACGTTAGGAAGGAGTAAATTATGAAAGTCAAAACAATAGTATATGAAAAAACTGACAAAGGAATATTCATTAAGGAAGTAACCACAACCGTGCCTGACCCAGTAGACACACACCTCGTAAAGCTCAAAGCTATTGAGGCAAAGGTTAAATTAATCTACAACAAAGTTACTGAGGTAGTGTAATGGGTAATGTGCTGAAACTCGGTTCAGGAAAGTTAGATTGTCGCAGTGGCAAATGGTTAGATAAATCAGGCTTCCACAACAATGGGACTCCAGTAGGCGGTGCAAGACCATATCAAATTTATGATGGGGTGATGGGGTATAAAGGAAAGACTGCGAGTTATGTTGATTGTGGGAATAATTCAATCTTTGATTTTCATACAGGTGATTTTTCTATAGCAACTTGGATATTTTCACATAATCATCAAAGTAATCAAAATTTAATAGGGAAAATAATTGGCTGGGGAAACTCCACAGGCTGGGTCTTACGGATTGGTGGTAATTTAGTTTTATTATTTCAATGCTCAGATGGAGTAACTAATGAACCATATATTGCTACCACTACAAATATCCTTTTACCATATAATAATGATTTTCTATTTATTATTATTACTTTTACAAATAATACTGGGAAAATATATTTGAATCTTAAAGAAATAAACTCTCAAGCAGGAATGCCAACTCCTCAAATTATAAATGCTTCTGTTGAAGTTGGAGGATTTTCTTTTGCCTCTCAACCCTTTACTGGGGTTCAAGCAGATACTCGCCTTTATAACCACAGTTTGACTGACCGAGAAAGAGCAGAACTCTATTATAATTCCCCAATTTACCGTATGCAGAGAGGGCTATTATGATGGGTGATACAGTTGTGATAGATGGGCTGAAATACGAGCTTGTGCCAGATGACAAGACAGGGCGGATGATTACGAAACTGATACACGCTGGGGAAAACCTCAATAAAATCTGTGATGATAAGCTGGAGAAGCAAAGTGGAAATAAAAGGACAAGTTAAAGTTGGCGACGAAGTAACAAACCAATATGGTAAAAAAGGAACAGTTGCTAAGGTAACAAAAGAGGAAATAGAGATAACTTGCAGGGGTTTTTATCAGTCAAACTCTTATGATGTATGGCGAAAGGAGAAATAAAATGGAAGAAAGAATTGATAAAGTAGAGGAAAGACAAAGAGACTGTGAAGTACATGTTGCAGGCATTCAAAAAGAAATAAAGGGTCTCTGGAAAGGATTAGACGCAGGACTTAAAAGACACTGTGAGCGATTGAAGGTCATGGAAGAAGGGATGAAGGATATTGCAAACAATCTAAGTAAAAGGTTACCCAATTGGGCAACTGCTCTGATAACTATTTTGACTTCCCTAAGCATAGGATTACTTGTTTATGCCGCAACTCATCATTAGGTAATAAAAGAGTAGGTTTCCTGAGGAAACCTACTTATCCTCTAAACCTATCTAACAATTTCTTATCCGTTACTAATAACTCTAAATACCTATCATTCCCGACATAGACAAGTCTTGCTATTCTCATTTCTTGTATTGTCTCAATAGCGGCTTTGAAATCTTCCCTTGTCATAGAGGGTTCGGTATAAAATTTCCTAACAATCTCTTCAAGAGTTGCCTTTCCATTACAATTAACGAGGAAAGTTATGAGTTTATTAGAAATATGGGCAACTCTGTTACTTCCCATAGATGAAAAAGCCAGTCGCATTTTCCTCTCAGTGTAATCTAAAACTTCAATAGCTCCCAAAACATCATCACACTCTATTATATATCTTCCAGAAGCAACAGCAAACAATCCAGCTAATTTCCAAATATGAATCCTTCTCTTTCTAACCAAATAACCTAATATTCTATAATCCTCTGTAATATCAAGAGGATGTTTTTCATACCAATCTATAAAGAATTCACTGGCTTCTTTGTTGAAGTTTAAAGGTCCAAACATTCCACCAATCTCGTCAAGTTTAGAAACTATCTTACCTTTAAGAGCCTTTTGTTGAGGGGTCATGTAAGGGATTGGATGTGAACCTCTGGGTTCATTCTCATACACTGTAATACACCTTGCGACAAAACCCATGTTAGACACATCATCCCCGACAGAGGTGGAAAACCAAGAAGGGACTGCCGCTCCACCAAGATTTAGGCAAGGATTTATTAGTTCGAATTGACCTTGACCCTTTGTTTTATAAGTGTAGACATCCAGAGTGTCAAATATAGATGTGAGAAACTTAATCATCTCTTGCCCTGTAGTAGCCAAGACATTTAGTTCCTCTTCGACAAGTGTGATAGAGGAATGTTGAAAAATCTTAGCTGTGTCGGGAACATTGAAGACTTTTCGACAATCTTCCATCTCCACAATTATCTTCTCCTTTGTGATGGCATCTCTTATAATTGTGAAGTCTGAAGCTCGGAGTAATTTATAACCTAAACCAAAGGCAGTGTTTTTACCACAAATCCCAGGTGGGGAAACAAGCACGATGTAGAAGTTGAGGGCAGATTTGAAAAATCCTGTATCTATCCATACTCGCCTTTCACAAGCACCTGCTAAGATTGAGACTCCAACCCAAAAGTGGAATATCTCAGGTGTTTCATTACCTTCGGTGTAGTTTAAGTAAGTTTTTAAAACGGCAGGTATGTGGAAGTTCTTCATATTGTTAAAGCCTTGATAAGTGGATAAATTGCTTTGTAGTCTTTATCCAACCGACAGACTTCTTTACAAGTAAACTCCTTAATAAGTTCTTTAGCAGGTATTCTTCTTCTCGCCGCCTCACTACATATTATATGCCAAGTCATTTCGTCCACAACAAAAGTTGCTTCTATGTTAGGGATTTTACCAATCACCTTGATTAAAGGTGCATATTTAGGGATAAACTCTTTAGGTATAATTCTGCTTAAATTAGTTACCTGTTTGTCAGTTAGATAAATCCTTTCTTGTTTTAACAGTTCTTTCATTAACTTCCCTCCATATTAAGTCAAAATCCCCTTTTACTTTAGAAAGATGATACCAATTGTAACCAATCTCAAAATCACAAGGGATAACGAAACTAAAATTATTGACAGTAAGAGTTTGTTTCATTAACTCTCTTACTCTTTCTATAACACTCTTCACAACTTCATAGTTATTGTCCACTTGGAATAAAATACTATCATGCACTTGTAATAGGAGTTCTGCTTCATCTATGTTGTTATAGATAGAGATGATACCTCTATTTAGGTAGTCTGCGACAATTCCTTGAGGGTTGAAACTCAAGGCAGTTCTTATGTCTTTCTGGGATACTAAACCAAAAAACTGGATGATTCTTCCGTAGGAGCTTCTTAGTATTCTATCTACCTTTACTTGTCTTGCTACTTCATCGTGCCATTTTTCTAAAAAAGGTCTAATTTCATAGAGTTTCGCCATAAGAAATTTTGCTCTTTGGGCAGTTACTTTTAAAGTTTCGCTTAAACCTTTCCAACTTTCTCCATAGTTACAAGCATGGGTGATAGTCTTTGCATCTTGTCTTTGGTCATCTGTAACATCTTCTTTCTTGACATTAAATAGAAATGAAGCAATTCTTATATATGTGTCCTCTCTTTCAAACTCCTCAACCCATTCTTTGTCACCACAAAGTGCTGCGACAACTCTTGCTTCTGCTTGACTTAAATCCACATTTATGAATATTTTACCTTCATCTGGAATGTAGATTTCCCTAAGAGGTTTAGGAATATTTTGTAGATTTCTTCCAATACCAGTCCCCTCCATTTCAGATGATGCGAGTCTGCCACTAAGTGTTCCAGCAATTTTGAAATCCGCCCTCATTCTATTGTCCTCATCGAGGGTTAGGTTATAGAAGCCTCTCATTGTATAATGCTTCCTTAATTTTTTAATCAAACCTATAAGGGGTTGATAAGGAGTAGGGATTGATTCTAACTTATTCATTGCCTTCACATCTGTTGTTATTTTACCATCCTTCACGACAGGGGGAAATCTCCAGAGATTATAAAGGAGGGTGTTCATTTGCTTTGGGCTTTGGACATTAACATCTCCGATAGTTTCTTTTTTTATAATCTCTAATTTCTCTATGATAAGTTCATTCTTTTCCTTAATCCTCTTTAAAGTTTCCATACTCACTGGAATACCTTTCAACTCCATAGTTAAGAGCGGTTCTATAAGTTCTCTGTCTTTCTCATAAACTTCCCTAACACCCCAACTGTCCATTTCTTTTTGTAAGGCATTGTAGACTTCATAAGTTATACAACAATCCTTCCCATTGTAGATGTAGAGTTCTCTACCCATTGTGTCTTTCCAATAAGGTTCATTAGTATACATAGAACCACAGAAGGCTAAACTCTTAGGTTTTAGAAGTGCAGGTAGAAAGGGGTAACAAATATGCTGGGCTATCATTGTGTCCTCTATGTTTTTGGTAACTATCTTATAAGAGTGGGCAAGAACAAAAGCATCAAAGTTTGCATTATGAAAAATTTTTCTTGTTTTGGATTTACTAAAAACTCCTAAAGCTCTTAGAACTCTGGGAATTTTCAAAATAGGTTCTGTGAGAACAAATGCTTTACTTGTTGAAGTAGCAACTCCATACGACAAGAGTCTTTTCTTTCCCTGTTTTATAGGAGTTTCAATATCACAAGCTACAGGTTTTTCTATATCAGTAACACTTTCTAATAAAGCAATTGCAGTTGTAGGGTCTTTCACTACTTGGATTTCTCTAACAGGAATTTTTCTTTCGGGAAACTCACTTTCTTTTTTAACTTTTCTTAGGTCAGCGACAACTATTGGATTGCAACCAGTCTGTCCCCTTATTAACATAGCAGGGTGGATTGTAGGAATTACCTTAAGTCCCTTAACTAAAGTTGATTCTAAGATACTTCCTCTATATTTCATAATCCCAGTCAATCCTGTTAACTGCTCAAGAGCATTACCTCCAAGAGCCGCCACTATGTTTAATCCATCAAGCTGCCATTTCTCCAAATCATCTTTAAGTTCATCGACACCTTTTGTTATTTCCTCTTTAGAAAACATGTAGAATTTATTATCTTGAGGTTTCTTATTAACTACATTTGTTATATAACACTGCTCTCTACTTAAACCTGCTTGTCTTGTTAGATAAGTTAGAAGTTTTCCAGAAGCCCCGACAAAGGGTCTGCCTTCTATTTCTTCGTTTCTTCCCCAACATTCACCTACAATGGCTATTTTTGATGGAGTATCAGGAATTTGTTTCCTATTTATGATAGACACTATTTATTTCCTGAAATAGCTAAGTAAAGGATATAAAAAGCAGTTGCAAGATTAAGAGGAAAACAAACTAAAAGAACAACTCCTATACCTACTTGATGAGGACTTATTATACCACTAAGACCTTGAACTACAGACATTGTTCCTGTATACAAGAAAGCATAAAAACAGAAAAATACATAAAGAAAACTAATAGTTCCTAATATAATTCTAAACATCTATCCTCCTAATTTCGAGGAACAATAGAACTCATAACACAAATAAACCCTAATAAGAAGGCAAAAGGAAAATAGAACAATGTAACAAAACCGCTTGCGACTTCTTCTGCTATCCCACCTTGAAAACCATTTATTATATCTATTATTCCAAAATATAGACCATAATAAGTGGAACTCATTATAAGACCTACACCTATGATGAATAGTATAATTCTAGGTAACATCATTTTTATCCTCCGTTTTGTTGTAATAGTTATAACCATAAGAAATGGCGTTATTAAAAGTGTCCTTGTCTTTCTCAAAACCCATAACTTTCATTCCCAAATCCACACAAGCTCTTTCTATTGAACCACTTCCTGCAAAACAATCAAGAACCGTCATAGCAGGGTCTGCGAAGGTTGTAAGTAGTTCTTTGTGGAGGGCTTCAGATTTTTGAGCAACGTGCACTCTCTCTTTCTTTATAGTAGGAAAGTAGAGAACATTAGAGGTTAATCTTCTTTTCATAAAAGGTAGCCCTTTATAACCATAGACGGCGAATTCTGTAATACACCCTATCCCTGTTTGTTGGTCTCTGCTTATCGCTTGAGCATTACTTTTAACCCAAACAAAAGGAACAAGTTTTATCTTGAAACCTGCGTTCATTAAAATTGTGGTTAATAGTCCAGAGTGTTCAAAACTTGTCCATACTACAATGAAACTATTCTCTCTTGCAACTCTAAACCATTGAGTCGACATAGCTTTTAAAAGTTGGATAATAGTCTTAGCATCATCTTTGTAGATGTCATAGTTTATCCCTCCATCCAAAGTGTCATCTAAGTCTATCCCGAAAGGCGGGTCACAATAGATAAGGTCTTGGCTATTGTCTTCAATCCCCTTAACACCTTCTTGACAATCACAAAGTTTAAGAGACTCGTTGTAGAGTTTGAATTTATCACTCTTTGGGGCTTCTTTTTTTATCTTATCAACCTTGTGTTGTCTGATATTTTTAAGAAGACCTTTTGCTTTTACTTTACTTAATTTATCTAAAGCCTCTTCTATTGTTTCACAATCTTCAATGATTTCCGAATTCTCCGCCATGTAGAGGAGCTTTGAAACATAACCTTTACTTTTCCGCACTAATTTAGCAGTGGCGGATTGTGTCCAGTCTTTATCTGTTTCCTTCATTTTGTTGTGAAGGGCTATAAGGAGTTGAGAAGCTTCTTTTGGAGTGAAGTCTTTCCTTTGTATGTTTTCTTCCCATTGAATTCTTAGAGCAATAGGAGTGCCACTTGTGGCGTTTCCTGAAAAAATAAAATGAACACCTTCCTCAAGTTCTTCTAACTTTAGGTAATCCCTAAAGGCTCTGAATCTTCTTCTTCCTTCAAGAATATTGAAGTTTTTATCCACACGAATAAGGTGGAGAAGGCGAATATCAGGGTCGGCTATAGAGCGAGCTAACTCACCTACATCTCCTACATCTTCTCTATAGTCGTCTATTAAGGTGAACTTACCTATTGGGATTTTCATAAAATTCTCTTTGGTTGATAAAGGATTAAGGCACTATATCCATTAGTAGGTAATGTTGAATATTTAATATCAAATATTTCATTTCCTTTTGATTGAATTTCTTTAAGAGTGTTTTGTAAATCCTCTAAAAATCTTTCTTCCAAAAGTCTTGTGACTAAAATAACTTTAACCATTTTTAAACCTCCTTGGTTTCATCAAGAAACCTAGATTTTTAAACAAAAAAGAGAGGCACTTTCATGCCTCTCTTCTTCAGTTTTAGGCTACAGGGGAGATTCTTTTAATCTTAGGTCTTGTTGATGTCTCACCAGTTGTTGGATTTGTATAAGACTCTGCGACAACATCAAGAATTCCCTCTGCTCCAATTAAGAGGTCTGTGTCTATGGTATTTCCTGCATCTACTCCAAGTAACTTAGCATACTGTTTCACCTTGAAATCCACATTCAAAGCTACCGTATCCCAAACCACTCCACCTTCCTCTCCTTTGTTCTTCCACATCACATCAATCTTTGGATTACCCTTCTGAGTTTTACCGATGTTAACCCTATCGATAATCCCTTCGTAGCTACCTGTTGGTAGTGATGTGAACTCGTCCTGCATCTCTGAGATGTCTTTTGGTAAAGTAAGTAATGGCATTAGCCACCTCCTCAAAAAATTTGGTTTATTTAACTTTCTTTAGGCGTCCATGTAGGCTCGGGGAGTTTCCTTCCTAAACCCTTTTCCAGATATGGTTTAATCTTCTCATAAGTTGGGTCTTCTATATTTCCCATCCATTGAGATGAGCCACAAGGAGTTATTCTATCAGGGATAACTTGGAGAATTCTATGACTTACTCTCTTGCCATCCTTCAATTTAGGTTCGGCTCTAAGAAGCCAATATTCATCAGCAATGGCTGGAAGTCTATAACGCTGTCTTGTGGGTAAGTATAAAATCTTTTCTACCGCACCAGTTACTTTATCCTCGACAACATCTTCATGACCAATCACGATGACATTACACTTAGCACTCGAGGTTCTCAACAAGTCCCTATATTCCGACAAATACATTGTGAAAGTATTCCAGTCCTGAATTTGAAGGGGCTTTCTGTTTGAGAGCTTTTCCACAAAGTGCATTAAGTGTTCAGACAGTCTTGTGATGCTGTCTATCACTAAGGTGCTATCTTGTGGGAGCGTTTCAAGAAGAACTTCTGTCAACTTTTTTGTCTTAATCCAAGCGTCTTGTTTGGCAAAACCCTCTCCACAGAGTTTTATAAAATCTGGGTCTGTTGTCGTGTCATTAGTTACGAAAAATGCATCCAAGTCAAACTTCTCATTATTCATGCTGCGAGACGACATGACAGATGATAGTTTTTCATCAAGTTCAATAATTGTGGGCGAAGGAAATTGTGAAGCGAGAACTGTCTTTCCTACAAGTGGTCTTCCATAAAGTAGGATAACAAGTCTGCTTATGGTTTTCATTTCACTCAGCCTCATTTAAACACCTCCTATCTTGTTTAACATAGTCATTCTGCATAAGGACTTCTCTTACTTTCCCGAAACTTTGACACAAAGGTAGATACTCACAAGGTCTCCTGTAGAGGTTACAAGAAGCAGGGTTTTTTGGAAAAATCCCTAAGTCTATGTAGGATGAAATTTGCTTCATTTGCCAAATGGTATCATCTTTCCATTCTTCCACTTCACTAAAAGAGGGCTTGATGTAGAAAGATTGAATCGTGCAATCTGATGCCCTAAGCACGTGAATGTAAACACCACCCAAGTTTTTAAAATACTTGGAAGCCCCGACATAGTAAGAGAGGATTTGACTATTTGGTCTTAGTTGGAATTCAGCGTCTCCTGTTGTTTTATAATCTATAACATAGACTAAGCCTTTGTCCTCAATGATAGAGTCCCATCTTCCAACCCAGAAGTGTTCCCCGACAGGAAATTGGAAATCTTTCTCAACTTCCTTTATGTTATAACCTTGAAGTATGCGTATTTCCTTCCTAGCAAGGATGTCAGCAACAGCTAAACTTTTTTTAGAGTGGGCTGACAGGAATTGACCTTCTGGGTCAGAGTAGATACTTTTGATAGCTTCTTCAGGACTTTGTGTATCACCATAAATTTTTAAAGCCCGATGAACTATCGTGCCAAATAAAGCATCTCTGTTGGGATTTGCAGATGTTTTTTTAGTAAGTTTAAGAATGTATTTATACATGCCATAGGCAGGGCATTTGACAAAAGCTGATAAGGATGAATTACTTAGATACATCTACGCCTACAATCTTGTCAAAAAGGTCAACATCTTCTTTAACCTTCTTTGAAGGTCTTTGCTTTCTTCCCATCTTGTTGAAAATAGCTTTTTCAAGGCGGGCTATTTCTGGGACACTCAACTTACTGACAAGTTCGGCTATTTCTTCATCCGACATCAGGTCTATAGGTTTACTTAAAAATTCTTCAAATTTCATCGTTCTCTTTCCTCCTATAAACAAAGTTCCTTGCTTTTTCGGGATTTTCTATTATCCATTCTAATAGTTTTGAGATAGCAAAAGTTATTTCCCCATAGAGAGGGAACACTTCTTTTGCCTTAAAATAAGAGTTCTCACTTATTTTTATGTGAATATTTTTTTTCTTCATTTAAAAAGGGGGGAGAGGGCGATTGCCCTCCCTCTACCTCTCCAAAGAATCGAGGGCTTCTAAAGCACCCTTCCAATCACCCTTCTGGATGCACTCTCTAATAGCATCTTTTACTTCGGGGTTAGCTGAGATAAGACCCTTGTCTCCCAAGATTCTTTCAAAGACCTGTTTCTTAGCTCCGCCGCCTCCGCCTCTCTTACTACCTGGTTTGTAGAGTTCGACAGCAGCATCGACATCTTCTCTCGACATTTCCTTTCTAAAACCTTCTCTTGCAATACCTTGCTGTTTTACCACGAGGGCAGTCTGGATTAGGAATAGAGTTCCTGTTTCACCATAAGTTGATACCGCCTCTTCACAAGAGTCAGGAAGCACTCCAGTGTATTCCCAACTTTCACCCGTCTTTGTCCTTACCGATGTGTTCTGTTTCTTCATATATCCTCCTAAAAATAAAAATTTTTATAATTCCGATGACAATTTAATTATACCCGATTTTTGGTAAAAATGCAAACAATCCAAAAGAATACAATAGTTTATTTTTCTCCATCATTTAGCCACACATTTTTGAGAGTGTCTAAAATACAACGTCTTAAATAACGGGTCTCATTCCAAGTGTAACCTAAAGTAGTGCCCGCATCCCGAAAAGAGCCGCTTTTTAGATATTCTTTGAACAGGGGAATAAGTCTATAAGATATGATTCTAGGTAAATAATGGTGTAAATCTATCTTATCATCCAAATTAAAGGTGTGGTAGGAAGAAAGTATAGTTGCTAAGTCATTTATACTTATACTCTCCTCATCCCTTTTTTGCCGCTTTGAATGGTCTAATAATTTCATTAAGTTGTTGGATAGGCAGTTTCCTAGGTAGGTTTTGAAAGCTACTTTAAGAGCTCCATCATAAGAAGTGATTGCTAACCAGAGGCTGTAGAGGGCTTCATTGTCTATGTCGTCCCTATCCATTCCCCTTATGTGGAATTTTCTTCCAACGCCAATTGCATAAGATGCCCCTTTTCTAAAAGCCTCTTCATATTCACCTTCTTTTATAATTTGTTCCATTCCTTCCATTTTTCTTAAAACCTCCCTTTCTATTGAGTGGGTTTCCTTGTGAAACTTACTTGTTTCAAAATAAACTTAATACTCCTCTCCCATAAACAACATATTTGCATTTAATGCTTCTCTGGTCTTCTTTTTCATTCGTTGTTTATTTGGATAAGTTTTAAACGTCCATTGTTCAGCACCATCATATGTGTATCTTTCCAACCACCAATCATCTCCTACAACTACTAAACTCTGTGTTACTTCAACTCTTCCATAGCCATTATCATAATCTTCATTAGCAAATTTTTTGAAAGTTAGGAAATTTATGTGAAAATTATTATTCCCTATCCACTTAACATCTTTTTCAGTCTTTCCATTCTTCTCCAAAATCTGTAAAGTTTCAATTAATAAGTTCATTATTTTTATTCCTCCTTTTAAAATATTAACCCAAGAACAAACCCGACAATAAAAAATGTAAGACAAAATAATATAGTCTTATTTTGTTCTGTATGTTTTCTGTCTTTTTCTTGTTGAGACATTAATGTTTCTTGGATGTCTTTTGGTAAATTTATCCACTCTTTCATAGCTAAATCTGCTAAATAGCTTGCGTTATTTTCTTTCATCTTATCACCTCCGAAACTGTGCTTTTCCAGTCTCTTAAAAGCCCTTTAAGTTCCTTAAGGATTACACAAAACCTGTAAATCTCACCAGAAGACAACACATCCTTTTCATTATCTATGGTATGTTTACAAACACCTGCCATTCTCGACACTTGTAATTTATTGAAGTTTCTCCTTTGAGCTAATTTCTTAGCTACTGTTGTTTGTTTCATCCTTTAATTCCTCCTCTTTATTTAGTCGCCTTTCTTGGTCTTTTTCAATAGCACTATCTACCATGTGGTCTATGTTTACTTTGTCCCAAAAACTTAGGTCTTCTTCATCTTTTTCTTCTATCATTTTTCTACCTCCTTATTTTTCGTTCTTGTAATTTTCTTCTAACATTATATTTTTCCATAATACTCTTAACAGTGTCATGTGGAGTTGCATAAAGCTCACATCTATTCCAAGTGAACTGAACGCCAACTCCACATTTCTTGCAGAAGTTTATTGCTTCCTCTGCCATCTCTTGTAATACATTCTCCCCTATTTCTTTAAAAAATGAAACCTCCACAAACATTCTCATTTTTCCTCCACCAAAAAAATTTGTTTAGCCACAATTGTTTCTGCTTTACCAAATCCATATCCAGTTGTTACAATTTTCCGACAATAGACTTTTAAAAGTGTGCCTTCTCCTTCCTCTTCACGAAGTCTTATTGCATCTTTTTTATAGACAAAACAATGAAATCCACAAGAATATGACCCGACACCTCTACCATATTCACAAGCAATAGAATTCCTGCCATCATTATGTCTATAATCTTTTTCATTTATCCATTTATTTAATTCAAAGGGTTTTGAAAAACATCTTCTGAAGAAAGGATAAATTTTCCCTTTTAACTTAACTCCTACCTTCCACTTTGGTTTGTTAGGAAGGGTTATGTTTGCTTTACTATAAAGACACATGTTTCCTCCTTTTTTACCACCCTATTTTTTTAGAAATTTCTGGAGTAAATCCTCCAAAATGATTAAATAACCTATCCTCAAACACTTTCGCAAAGGGCTTTGTATTATCGAAATATGGATGATAGCCTTCGTTAAATCTCCACATTGATGCCATATCTAAATGTTTCATTTGGTTTATTTTGTTAATGGTTTCTTTTTCTTCAGTAGTCATTCGTTACCTCCTTTTAAGACTATCTTCATAGTCTTTGATTAAATTCTGAATTTTCCTCCACACTTGAAGTTGAAGAGGCATGTGTAATAGGTCTGCTGAAACCCATTCACCGAGCTCACTCTCGACTATTACTTTTATTTTTTCTATAACCTCTTTCATCTTCACTTCCCTTTATAATCTGCTAATTCTCTTTCATAAACCAACCTTTTACCTTCACTAAGGACAATGAGTTGAATGTCTTTTGGCAGATTTTTAAATTCCTTACCATACTCTTGGATAGCCAACTCATTAGACCTTTGTTGCCATTTTTCCTTTAAGTTCATCCCAAAACCTCCTAAGATTTTTTAGGATAGACAGTTTTAGCTGTCTACCATAAAGAACCTTATTTTATATTACTTCTTCTTTAACCCATCTTCGTAACCATTTCTATAACTTCTTTCCAATTCTAAATTAAACGAATCCTTTAAAATCTTTATTGTATCATTAGATACCTCTCGCCTTTTCAATATTTCTTTACAACTTTTCCAAGTTGAGGATTTATCTATTTTCTGTTCTTCTTTTTGTTTATCATCTCTCCTCATCTTTAATCCTCCTCTTTTCAGCCATCAACTCACCATAATTGTCAATAGCCTCATTAAATGTTTTACCGAAAGCATAATTATCAGATTCCATAATATCAACAAAATCTAATCCGTGACAACAAAACTCATTGCCATCTTTTTCAACTTTAATTTTCCACCAATCCTCATCTACATTTTTTCTTCCACAACGATTACAAACCCAAAAACCTCCATAAAGAAAGGGATAGCCGCCACACTTACATCTGAATTTATGTGTAAATGCAATTTCGCCATTTTCAGCCATTCTCTTTGCACATTCATAGCCTTGCATACCTTTAGGTTCTGGGCTATCATATCCCAATATGAACTTATTAAAACTACAAGTAATACTTGGATTATTCGTTTTAATTAAGTCTTGTGCATACTTTAACTTTTCGTATTTCATTTTATTCCCCTTTTTCTTCTAAATATCTGCATCTATCACCTCCTCCTCAAGTCCTCTCAAGCCAACTGAAATCACTCTCATCGAGTTCATTCATCAACATAGATATCCCTTCTTCAAAACTCATGTCAAGCGACCTAACTCTACCCCAAAGTTTAGTTGAAGTTCTTGATATAACTGACTTCTTTAAATTAAAATCCTTTACATCATATCCAGCACATATTGCATCTGCTTTTTCTTCCAGCTCCTTAAGAAGTTGCCCTCTTTTAATTCTTACTTCCCGTGCTTCAAAAACGGGAGTTGTTAGGAAAGAGTCCAGCTTTTTAGTAATCATGTCTACTAAGGAGGGTGAGATTAGACCACAAACCCCGAAACTATAAGCGAGACTTAAAAGATGGGGTCGACCCATTGTTACTACTTGGAACACATCACTCTCTTTTGCTTCCGCTTGATTCTGCACAAACCATTCATACTCCTTAAAAAGTTTCAGACAAAGGTCTTTTGTATTGTCTGCTTTCTCGATGTTGTAGATGAGGGGCTGGAACATATATTTTTTCGGCACGACAATAGTTGGAAGTTCCGCCTCAGGGGGTAGCATGGGTTTAACACTTTCAAGTCTGTGTTGACCATCTAAAACTACATAACTATCTTCACTTTCTTGATAGACAGTTATAACACCTATAAAACCCCTTATCATGGATTGTGATAGGTTTTTCACAAGGGCTTTACTTATCTCCCTTTGGAAAGGAGATGTTTTAAGCTGGTTGATAGGAATTAGTTTGAATTCACACTCTTCATTACCGACAGGTTCTTTGTATTTCATATTTCCTCCCTTATTTTAAAAGCTTTTCAAACTCTTTTATAGAAAGTTCCTTTTCTAAAAAATCTTTAAACCGTTCTACAATACTTGCTATCTTCTTTCTTCTTTGTTCCTTTATTATATATGCCATTTCTTGTTGTCTTGGTAAATCATTTTCAATGCAATAATCTCTCATCTAAAACCTCCTTATATCTTGACTTCAACTTTTCCACTCCACTTTTTCTTCTTCAAAATCAAACTCAACCGTTTCCCTGCTTCCTTAAGTGCGGGGATGATAATTTTTTCCATTGTAGATTTTGTGTAACGTCTTCCTATAACAAGATACACTGTGGTATGTTTGGTTATGAGTGTTACATGAGGTTTGCCTGCACTATTCCTTGAAAAGCATGGACGCCTAATTAAATATTCCTTTGGTAAGTCATCAAGCTTTTGCACATTCTCCCACTCCATAAGGCTGTAATATTCTTTATCACTCACAATCACCTTCTTTAAGTGGAAAATGGCTTGCTTTATAAATGATTTCTTAGGAAGTCTCTCAAGCATTTCATCTGACCAGCTCCAATTATCTTTGTCTTCTTTAACCTTATACCTGTTTTTATAAATTCCACTCTCATTTTTAGTTGCTATTGTAACAATTTTACCACAGAACTTTTTCATGTCTTCTACAAAAACACACCCTGAAGGCATTCTTATAATACCCTTCTCACAAGATAATGCCCATAACTCTTTTAACGATTTAACTCTTACTTCTTCATTCACTTCATGATTCATAAATCAACCTCCATTTCTTCTTTATTCATATCTAAACACCCTTCAAAAAAGAAGAGTCCCAAAAAGAACTCTCCTTCTTTTCCTCTTCTTTAGATTTAACTTCTTCTTCATCATCTTCAACTTCCCCGACAAAAGAAAATTCCCCAAATTTGTAAGTAGGGTAATTCCTAACATCATCTAACACGACAAGAAAATGACCACCTTCCTCGACTAACTGCCCGCTTTTAAGAAGGTAGCCATAAGTGTAGTCTCTTGTTCCAATAACGTAGAGACCATATTTTTTAACAGCCTCCATCTCATAAACCCCTCCTGTTTCTTCCCAAGTTACTTCAAGGGTTTCATCTAAGAAGGGGTTGAAAAGTCGCATTCTTTCACCATCCTAATAGGTCTGTTATCAACTTTTTTACATATCGGACAGTTTCTTCTTTCACTTCAATAGGTAGAACATAACAACCAGATGACATTGTTAAGTCGTTAAACATATCTTCAAAGGAATAGTGCAGGTCAATAGGAAATTTGTGGGTTTTTCTATATTCATTTATGTCATCTTCATCTATTCTATCGAACTCGGGGTTGTAGCACAAAGATGAATTTCCTTCATAGAATGTCCAACATTTTGTTACTTCTAATCCCATTTCATACCTCCTCTGTTTTGTTTTTCTTTTTTATTATATCCTAACTTCTATTTCACCAGACCACTTCTTTTCTTGTAGAATATCATGAAGTTTTGCTCCTGCTTCTTCAAATGCAGGGAAAAACTTTTTATCCCAGAGGTCTTTAGAAATAATTTGACCTTCTCTTAGATACCATACAATACATTCGTCTTTACCTGTAACAAGATATATTTCTTTCTTGTCTTTACACTCTCTAAGTTCATAAAAATAAGGAGCTTTTTCTTTATAAGAGAATGGTAATTGAGGCTGATTTTTCACATTTTTCCAACCTTTTAATTCATAATATTCTTTATATCCTCTACCAAACCCTCGTAGATAAAAAACAGCTTTACCATTCTCCATTACTTTTTGCTCTTTCTTTTTAGACAATAAATCCTTCATGGAATAAGTAACTGTAAGTGTTTTCCTGCCTCTGGGTATCCTTCCAAATCCATTTATTGAAGTATCTTCAAGAAAATGATTACCTATTCCGACTTTCTCAATTTTAATCCTATCAGATTTTAAGTCTAATAGCAACCATTTAAGATATCTTTCTGTATGTTTTGAGATGTCTCTATCTTTACCTTCACTATAAAATATCATTTCTCCTCCTTTTTTTAAAGATAGTTTGTTAAACCTGCAGACATATAATAACCAGCCTGAGGCATGATTTGTTTCTCTTCTGTAATCTTACCTTTGAGGTTAATTTCTTGAAGAGAAAAAAGAACCCTAACAGGCACTTCATCAAATCTCACTTTCTTTCCACAAGGAGTCTCTACTCGAACAGTGAACTTAATGTCTAATCCTATTAGGTTTTCTCCATCATCAGAAATTGAGATAACGCCACTTAAGTCATGGTTACTATTAGGGTAGTCATCATCAGTCCCACTGAAGTTATTTCCCATAGTGTGATGAGAATGGGTAACTCCTATTGCCCCTTTACAAGACGGCTCTTCTCTTTTAACTGTCACGCTGGTTACAGTCTGTTTAAAAACAGAAATACCTGTTATGTAGAAGTCATTGTCTACTTTCTCTCCAAGTAAATCTGCCGCCCATTCAGTTTTAGGATACTTTTTCATCATAAACTGAATTTGTCCCACAACCTCAGGTAGGAGGTAAATTATAGGGCATTTCACAAGACTACAACTTTCAATCGGGGCTTCCAGTCCTGAGTCCCAATATTCTTCTTTCTCATCTTCCCACCACTTGTAAAATTTCTTAGCTTTTTTCTTTGCCATTCTAAATCTCCTCTATTTTAATTTTCTTTCCAAGACAAATCCACCTCACGACAGATGAGGCGACTATCACTTGAGGCACTATCCATTGGGAAATAGTTACCCCGCACTTACCATCTTCTTCCTCATAATCAGAGTCCCAACCTGTGACAAAGTCTGTTACAGTTATGTGATTTTCCTTTGAACCCGCTCTTATGTAGTAGACGCTGTTTTCCTTAGCCCACTTGACTATGTTCATCTGGGATTTGAAGTCATCTGTGCAATCTATTACATATTCAGGTTTTTCAATCACGAAGTCTGCAGAAAACTTAATGTCAAAGGCGAATACTACACACTCTTCATAGGTAGTTGTTATGAGGTTTTTTAAAATCACCACTTTCTTCTTTCCGACATCTTCTTTCCTGAAAGGAAGTCTATTTCTATTATGTTCCTCAATCGTGTCGTCATCAAAGATAATAAGTTCCTTAACTCCAACTTGGGCAAGCAGAATAGAGGTCCAAACCCCTGTGCCACCTGCCCCGACAATACAAACTTTTTCAGGAATAAGAAGACCTAAGTCGTCTTGTCTTTTTCTATCCACCCTTCCTCCTTTGTTACTTTTTCTAAGCTATATTTATCTATCGATGGAAGATATTTATTTCTTGGAGCTTTATAAGCTATCCCATCTCTGTCTATGGTTCTGAGAGATAACTCAATACTTTCTATAAAGTTTATTAAAGATAACATAGATGTTAATTCTACTTCCTTTGTTTTTCCGAGACAATCATAGCCAGTGTCTAATGTGTGATAATGTTCAAAGAGTTTCCCAATAGGTCTTTGTAAATGGCAAGTTTTCAAATTTGTTCTATTATTATCTCTAATACAAAAAGTAAACCAGACTTTCACACTCTTTATAGGATTTGTTATTCTATAAAGTTTACCATCAGTTACCCATTTTTCTGGTTTATATAAGATAACTGTTGAAAATTGCACAGCATTGAATGGGAAGTTGTAAGAGAGAATTATAGGTCTTTTCATAGGGGAGTTAAAGGTAAACCACTTTGGGAAAGTAGGCAGACTATTTGCTATAAGTTCATCACTTTTAATTTTTAATGATACTTTATAAGCACCTATCTGGTTTTTGAACATGTCTACCAAAGTTGTATATTGTCTATTAAGGTCATCAGTGAGACTTTTTCCTAAATCCTTTTGGTTTGTTGCGACAAGCTTGAATACATTTCCATTAAGAGAAACTTCAATTGGAAATGCTGGTTGCCAATCAGCCTTTAGTTTTCCCAAAAAATCAGATGGGTCTACAAAATAATCATGGAGAATTTTTAAAGCATGGTTTCCATAATCTTTTAACCAAAAGTTAAATAACCTGAGCCGCTCTTCTGCATCTTCATGAGAAGTATAGTTGTAATGAGTATACTCACCAGCCCCTTCATTATAGTCATATGCTATGTCAAAGTTGATTATACTTTCAATACTACCTGACATTGTTATATAACCTCCATCATTACACCGACAATGAGAGGTTACTTCTTGAAACCAAGTTTGCCATTCAGAGGATTCTTTAAATCTTTCATGTAATGCTTGTTTTATTTTTGAAGTGATTTTTATTTTGACATGAAAGGTTGAACCGTCAACATAGGCTTCTATTATCATCAAGACCTCCTTGAGGGCGGGGACTTTAAGTCCCCAACCCTTCTTTTTTCAAAAGAGCCTACAGAGCCCACCTATCATAAGGAAGGATTTTGATGTATTCCTTTCCTACTAAGGCGGGAAAATCACTTGGACTCTCAATGGCAAAGCCGTTTACCGTAACAACGAATTTTCCAATCCCTGCCTCTATTGCTTTTTTTCTAAGCAACTCAGGTGTGATTTCACTTACCTCGTAAGTCTCTTCCTCTCCCTCGAAAGCTAAGATTACCTTTGGGGTAATCTTCTTCTTTGTTGCAGTTTTCCTCGTTGTTGTTCCCTTTTTCTTTGTTGTCTCCTTCTTTGCTGTCACTTGACACCTCCCAAAACGAAATTTTCTAAGAGCTCCTATTTGGAGTGAAACTCTTGGGAAATTCCATCTTCTCTATTTATTCTGTAGAAAGAGGATTTCCTTATGAAACCCTCTCCTTTCGACATTAAATCTCTAATGTTACTTCTCCAGACCAACTATCTCTTTGATTTATATGTTGTAATCTCTTTGCTGCTTGTTTTAAAGCAGGAGAAATATTATCCTCCCAATACTCTTTTGGAATTAATTTACCTGTTGTAATTCTAAAGTCTAACAATCCCATATGAAGATGTAAATATTGTCTAAATTCTCCCTTTAAATTAGGTCTTTTATAACCATAAAAATAAATATTTCCACTTATATAATCTTCTGGTAAATGCTGGATGCTTTTTACATTTTTCCAATACTTAACCATATAAAAAAGTTCATCTCCAACAAAGACTTTATTCAAACTAATAGTAGCTTTTTTAGATTTCATTAACTTTCTCCTTTCTTCCTTCTCATAACTTTTTTATAAAAATACTTAGTTGTTACTTCAGGCATTTTCTTATGTAGAGTAACATGGGTTATAACTATATAAGTTACTTTGTAAGGAAGTTTCTTCTTAAACTTCCACCCAATACAATCTCCATTTTTATGGTAAAGTTTACCTATACATTTTCCATAACTTCTTTGAAGTGATTTAAACAGAGTATTGAGGTCATCAAACTTGGATTCAAAAACCCCAGAATCCCCGAAAAAAACATTATCATCAGTTAAGCCTCTTGCTTGCATAAATATACTCATCTTAATCCTCCTTCTTCCAGATAACCCGCCCACCAAAATTTCTCATAAACTTGTCTGCCTTCTCAAAATCAAACACATCTTCATCCCCGAATGCAGACCAACTTTCCAACCCGACAGGAGTAGGGGTGAAATAGAGAAATTTTCCATTAACAAACAAGACAAAGATTACCTTACTATCTGGAGCAACTTTTTTTCTGTCCCACACTGCGACTACTGTGTCTTGCTTTAAGATTTCCAAAGTGGGGTTTATTTCCTTGTCTAACATTTTATCTCCTCCACTTGAGTTTTATGGAAAAGGTGGTAGACCTTCGGGAAACTGAAGTTGTTTTCCTTATCTTCTTTATCCGTCCTTAACCATAAGAGACCTGCAACTTTTGCCTTCGTACCTCTTCTCACCTGGAAACCATTCTCCCTCCAGCCATCATAGGTTTTCATATCCACGTAGGGAATACCTACTAGACCAAGTTCCTTCATCTGTGCGGCGACAAAGGCAAAAGAATAGGGGGAAACCTTGAGACCATATTCTTCAATGACCTCATTTATAGCCCCGACATCTGCTTTGTCTTTTGAAAGTTTCCACTTTTCTCTAAGGTTCTTGAAATAACTTTGTTTCTCTTCTTTTGTGTGTTTCATCTTAAGCCTCCTTTCTTGAGATATTTTTGGATAGACACCTTTTTTGATGCCCACCCAGAAAAACCTCCATTTCTTTAGTTTTCTTTTTCATTCTCAAGGGCGTTGATTAGTGTCACTGTCATATATTCGTCCTTTATCCTTATCTCTTCATCAGGATTGGTGAAAGTGGCGGTCTCAAAAACTTTACGATGTCTTTCAATTCCATAAAAAGCAGCATAAAGCTCTGTCCAGTCTTTTATTGTTCCCTTGTCTAATATCCAAGTAAAGGCACTTGCTAATTTTACATCTATTATACTCATCTTCAACTTTCTTCCATCACAATAATAATCGCTTCCTTTAAGGTGCAGTCTATGTGGATTTTAAGAAACCAACTTTGAACTTTTTTTGCCTCTATTAATAAAGGACTTTCTTCTTTTTTCATTATCTCCTCCTTTTCACGATATAGCTATTGACAACGACATTAGACAAACTATCATTATTGCTACTACTATTTCTTCTATATTAGACATCTCTCACCTCCTCATCAGAAAGTTTTGTCAAATCCTCTTCTGGATAGTAATGCGACAACTCTACAATTGCAGGAATATGCAGTCTGTAGTAAGTTTTATCTACTATAGTTTTTGGCTCACTTTTAATAATACCCACAAAGCCATTTGGTAATCTTACATGGTCTCCGATTTTTAACATTCTAAATCCTCCTTTTAAAAGACTTTTTTGGATACCCAACTTATCTATTGGATACCCAGAAAAACCTCTAAAGGTCATTCTTTTTAAACATCCTTAGTTACCGCCCAAATCAGAGCAATAATCCATCCGACTGTTGTCCACCCAAAAAATAGGTTGGTTAAAAAAATAGCATTTGTATTTTCTTTATGTCTAAAGTGTGCGACAAAAGTAGGAATAAAATATAAGAATGAGAAGATGATTAGAGATAACAAAAATATTAATACATCTGTATCCATATTACACCTCTATTTTTACAAATCATTCTTCAGAATGTTCATGATTTGCTTAAATACATCTGGTCTGTCATTTTTCATTTCTTCCAGACCTTTCATTAGGTTAGTTTCTTTTGCGAATGATAGTTTTTTGTTAAAGTGCAACTTATTCTCTTTGAGGGCAAGTTCTTTTGCTTCATCCGACTCGTATTTTTCCGACATGACTTTTCTCAATCCGACAGTTACTAACAGCCGACGACTCTCAATTCCAAGCATCTGGTCAATCCGAAAGACCTCTCTTTCAAAAAGGTCTCTGAAGTTTTGATGCTCACTATCCGACAGAACTTTTTTCTTAAATTCTAAATTTTCAGACATATTTCACCTTCTTATTTCTCATATCATTTACGACAACTACTGAAACTTCCTTAAGTCTGGCGACACATCCTTCTTCAGTGTTCACCCAGATAGCTTTCCCATCTGCAGAGATTAAAATCTCTGCAAATTCCACTCCTCTGACATCTTCCATCTCAACACCTCCCTAAATAAAAATACCAGATTTTGTAATTTCTATTTCTGTTTTTTCCATTACAGGGTCAGAAAAAACCATACACTCAACACAAGTAAAACCCTTTAATTTTCCTGTTAGATATTTTCCTGTCCCGCCACAGAATGGACAATCTGATTTGACTTCTACATGAGATTTAACTGTCTTTATTTCTATTGTCTGTTTCATAACAACACCTCCCAAAAAATTTTCAGAATCACCCGACTTATCCGACAGATAATTTAAAAAACATTTTAGAGAGTTTCCTTATGAAACCCACTTCACACCCCGACACATCTACCCAACACCCCGACAGGATTATTTAGAACGCCCGACAGAATAGCCCGACAGGGATTTCTGGAACATGATATTAGTCCAAACTAACATTCTCGTTCACCTCTGTCAAGTGTTAGTCCAGTCAAACTTTCAAAGTTCCCGCTAACAAAGTTAGATTGAACTTATTTTGTCAATCCAAATTTATTTAACCATTCCAGTTTGACCATTCCAAAGCAACTTTTTATAACCATCTAACATAGATGACTAAATCACTTATCTGGGCTAAAAAAATAACCTACTTTTTAAGGTAGGTTGTTAGGTGTCTTACTTCTTTTTAATTAAAATTTTAACAATTTAACCGTTAAGATAACTTTTTGATAATTTCGGTTTTTTGTTCGTCTGTCAACTTGCTAAATTGATTTACAAATTTTTGCTCGGCTGTTTGTTTTTTGCTCGGTAGTTTTAGATTGATTTTGTTAGCAATAATACAATCCTGCTTGCTTTCACTTGTAGCATTCAACCTATCTATTAAAATTGAAATACCGAGTTTTTTTAAATAACTTTGTAGGTCAACTTCTAAATTATCAAAGTTATCAAAATTATGTTTAACCGCTTGTTTTCTTATTTCTCTCCATTCCTTGCTGGTAGCATCTGAAAGTGTTTTCATTTCATTTCTATTCATTTTTTTACTCCTTTTTAATTTTCAAGTTTTATAAAATGCCAAATAACATTGTTAGCATTGCTGCTGCATACATTAAAGGTATCAAGTTTATCATTTTAAAAACTCCTATTTTTTAAAAGAAGTAAAACACCTTTTTTGCTTTGTCAATTGTTAAAGAACAATTTTTTAATATGGAGATTAGAATATTGAAATTAAGATTAAACTTTTAATAATAATCAATAAATGAATAATAACAAATTAAAAACATCTTGTCAATCTCTTTTAGTCATATATATAACTTAGTCATCTACCATCAAATTTCGTTGAGTAGAAGCCATTTTTAAATGTTAGTTAAGTCTAACATTTTAATAATAAAAAACTTTCCAAATCTGGATTTTTAAAAGCGGATTGTTAAAGGGATTTTGTGCTTTGTCAAGGCAATTTTTAAAGCATTCTAAGCAACTTTCCAAGCGTGCCTTGACCAATCCATCAAGTTTTTTCAAGCGTGCCTTGTCGTGCTTTAAAATGCCGCTCTGGAGCTTGCCTTTTTAAAAAGCCTTTGCTTGTGCAATTTCTGAAGCCTTGTTCAATCATTGAACATTCTTAACCTGTAAAGTGGTTAACTTTAGAAAATTAACAAGTTAACCATTAAAAAATTTTCCACCGAGCAGATGACTAAGTTATTTATTCCAAGTTGGAAGATAAGTTAAAGAGTAGATAGATGTTGTTTAGTCATTTAGGTTTTAAAAAGTAGATAAGTTATTTAAAAAGTTATTTCTTTTCAAAAATATGTTGTTTAGTTTTTTAGCTGGTTGTTGGTTGTAATTTTAAAGATTTAATTTTATAAAAAATTTTCTTGTCTTACCTGTAAGATAATAGAAGTAAAGATTTAATGATTAATTAATCAATTTTTAACATCTCTAAATAAGGGTCATTGTGTGTATACCTAATAAGTATATATTTATATATATAATAATATATATATAATAGAATAATAGTAATAATAAAGATATATATATAATAATAAGAATAAAAACATATAATAATAACTCAATCGCATAATGACCTTTATTTAAGACAATAAAAAAGTGATTATTTAATCATTAAAATTTTATTAATAAATCCCATGTAGCCGCCATTTCTAAGCAACTTATTTTGTTACAACGAACTAACATTGTTAAACAAACCCAGATGTTTAAAAGAAAGTTAGCCAATTCCCGAATGGTCTAACAAACTTCGAAAGGTCTAACAAACTTCAAAGCCCAGCAGGGTAAAGGTTCATTTTGGCTAAGATTGTTAGTAGCCCCTAACATGGGGCTTACCCTCTAACACAACCCAATTTTGACTGATGAAGCGACTTTAGTAGGTTTGTTGAAGAGACTTCTTTTCTTTTGAAAAAGTGGGTTTCGGGCGGAAACTTACCTTTTCGGTTACTTTTTTAAGTTGCTTTGTTCATTAAATAAGGGTGGTTTTATAAAAAAGTTGCTTCAATTCCCAAACTTCTCTATTTATAAAAACATGTGAGGTTTCTTCGTTTCTATAGAAGAACGCCGTTTTCCAAAATTTCTTTTTTCACAAGTTGTTGCTTCTACTCCACAGACTCTTTGTTATAACTCCCAAACCCCTGTCTACTCTGCTAACTTTCAATTAAGTGAACCTTTGTTTACTCCACCGACTTTCCCTTCTTTTTCTTTTCCCTTTTATTATTACCTTTAGAAAGAGTTCCCGCTTCAACAAAAAACTTTACTTTTCCGAGACAGTAGGTTTCTTGGAAATAATTTTAATTTTTGCATTTTTTTGATAAATCGGTTATAATCATAATGGACAGGAAAAACTAAATGAGGAGGTAAAATGGAAAAAGTAACAACAAGTTTTGTCACTTCAAAAATTCTCATGTATAAGGTTAAGGAGAAAGTTAATAGTCTTGAAATATCTATGTCGGATTATATAAATAGTCTTCTTCTTTCCGACTTAGGAGGTAAGATTCAAGAAGTTGTTGAAAAAGAAGGTTTAGATGAAACTCTAATTTTCTTTTTTTTCTCAAAGGGGCAGCTGATAAAAATAGCCTTTGAGGTGAGTAATACAGCCTACTTGGTGCAGGTTTTAAGAAGGCGGTTACAAGGAAGTAAGAAGATAAAAAATGTAGATATCTTTGGAGATGAAGTTAGGTTTGAAATTATATCAGGCACTATATCTTTACCTAATAAAAAACTTAACAATCTTGAAGAAATAGAGGATGAACTCATGGCGATTCATAAAATCTGGATGAACAAAATAAAGGAAGGTGAAAAAGAAATTGAAGAGGAAAAAATAAAAAGTCTTATGGAGATAATTTGAAGTTAAAGATAATTAATAGATTAAGTTTTAAAAAGAAGGAGGTAATAAGAAATGGGTAGGAAGAAGGTATTTAACAAAAAGGTGAGTTTTGCGGCTGCAATTAGAAAATCCTTAGTGCGGAACATAAAAATTCAGGCGAAACTTCAAGGAATTTCTTCATCACAGCTTGTAGAAAAGTTTCTATCTGAGGCTGCACATACAAATTATAACTTTGTTCACGATGACAAAATTTTTAACTTACCGCTTTTAGAGGGTAAAGTAATCAAAGTTATGAGTATTTGGGTGTCACAGTTGGGGAAATCAGAGCTAGTTTTTGATGAGGGGCAACTTTCTTACAGAGGGCGTTCTTTGAAAATTGAGGATTTAGATGATGAAGTAGATGGAGAAAAGAACCTTTTCCTTAAAGAAACTCTCTATAATTTTCTATACCCCGATGGATTAGAAAATGCAGGACTTCTGTCTATTGATGAGGTAAAAATAGCTGTTAAAGAATGTGGAATAGAAGGATTTTTTGAAGTGATAGATGAACCCCATAGACAATTTCTCTTTATTGTGCCTGACAGGAAGTGTAATCTAAAAAGAGTTGTTGAGATAGAAAGAAAAATGTCTATTGATAAAGTGTATGAAGTTATTAAAATGAGTAAAGAATGACAAAAAAAATAGTCTTCGACCTTGATGGTGTCCTTAGAGACCTATCAGGTAGTCTCTGCCGAAAACTAAATCTTCCTTATCCAACGACTTGGCATTGGAATGCTATAGACCTTATCAACGAAGACTTATCAATTTTGGAAGAAGCCATTCCTACTGTGTATTTTAGAATCATAAGAGATTATTTTGATGAAATCGAAGTATGGACAAGTCAGCCAGTTAAGTGGAGACCCTATACTAAAAGGTGGCTTTATAGATTCTTGGGTGATAAGGTAAAAAAGACAGTTTTCGTAGGAAACCCTCTTGAGAAGGAAAAACTTCTTGAAGCGGACAAGTCAACTTTTTTAATGGAGGACTACCCACACTTCAAAAGTTATGAAAGGATTATTTTATTAAGTTATCCTTATAACAAAGAAGTAGAGGCGAAAGTAAGATTAAAGAGTCTTAGGGAGCTTGAAATGTTTTGTAGGAAACTGCCAACCAGCAGGCGAGATAACTATCGAAGTTAGAGTAGAGGAGGTAGATTGAATAATAAAAGGCGGGCTACTTTGTCTAACAAACTTAAAAAAGGAGGACTAAATGAACAGTGATTTAATTCTGGGAGTTGTTTCTTTAGTGTTATTTATCCTTGCTGGAGTGTTTGCAGCAAAATGGATGAAAGCAAAAATCATATTGAAAGAGGTGGCAGAGGCTTTAAATGTTACCTACGATGCTTTGAATGACAACACCATTTCTAAAGAAGAGAAAACCAAGATTCTTAAGGAATGGGCAGATGTAGCAGCCGCAGTGAAAGGGTTTTTGGGTAGTTTTAAGAAATAGTTGTTTTAAAGAGGGAGGCTTTAAGGGTCTCCCTTCTCTCAAAAGGAGGTAAGATGTGTTTTGAAGAAACAGAAAAGAATGACTATGTAATTATTCCGATTGACCTTCTAACTGATGAGAGACTATCATCAGAGTCAAAAGTATTGTATGGTTTATTACAAATGAGATTGGATGATGGGGAGTTTACAAGTCAACTTTTACTAAATGTAGGTTCAATAGAAGATAGTAAAAAATACTTTATAGAGTTAATGGATTTAGGTTATATACTCAATCCTTTAAATGGTAAAGCATGTATTACAAAAATTAAGAAAGGAGGTTTAAATGAAAGCCACAAACGATAAGATAAACGAATCTATCTCTAATTCTTCCCTTGAAGTTGCTGCACAAAGATGGTGTTTGCCTACAACTAAACATTTTACAATGATACCAGAGTTAGCTAAAGCCTTTGCTGATATTATTGAGAAATATAGACGGGCATTAATATGGTGTGGTGGTAGTGATGATTTTGCCAGAGGTGGAAAAGCCGAAATAGGATTTAACAAGATTTGTCGTCCTTTGATTGAAGGAAGAAAGGAGGATTAAATGGGATTTCTAACGACTCTCTTGGGAGCACCTAAGATAGTCAACACAGTAGCAGACACAGTGAAAGGTGGGATGGATTTTGTAGACAAAGCCTTCTATACAAACCAAGAAAAAGCCGAAAATGCGAACAAGCTAATGGAAGTATGGGTGAAAATTCAAGGGGCTATTGCTCAAGAAAACTCCATCCGTTCTGTGACAAGGAGACTTTTAGCATGGGCGACTATGGGGCTATTCTTGTTTTTAGTGTTTATGGCTTGTGCCTTATGGAAGATAGACCCTGAATGGGCAAAATATATTAAAGACACCACGATAGAAATGAAGTTGGCTTATCTTGCCCTTCTTGTAGGTTTTTTTTACTTTGGAAGCTATGCTTTGTCAGGACACTTGTTTCCTAAGAAGAAATAAAGGAGGTAGACTTATAAAATGAAATTAAAGAATGTTATACTGCCTTTAAAAAAATGTTTGGATAAATACCCCAAAACAAGGCGAGCCGTTAAAAGAATCCCTTTCTACACTTTCCATATCCTATTATCTATTGTGCCGATTTTAGTCCTTGCTATATATGCAGGAGGAGTGGAAATTGTAGACAGTATAAAAGAATTGATAAATGACATAAGGAAAGATGTCAAAATTGGAGGGAGGAATAGATGAAAGAAGAAAAACAAATGTTGAGCTTCGGTCTTTTATTGATAGGGGTAATTATTGTTACTATAACTTCTCCTATTTGGAAAACACTTGATTATGGAATAGAAAGAGTGAAAAGGAGGTTTAGATGCACTTTGCGAATGAAATAGTAGGATTAATAGCCCTTCATTTATTTATGATAGTAATGTGTGGGGTATTGCTGCTTTTGATATTTAAAGACAACCCTTTTGTATCACAAAAGATGAAAAAAGTTTGTGGGATTACTACTCTTATTATTCCCGAACTTTCTTTTGTTTTAATATGTCTTTATACTTTTTGTGCTACTGTTTTTATTTTTTGGGTAGGGGGTTTTAATGAAAAAACTTAGAAATCGTATCCTTCTTTTCATTTTGGGATTTATCTTAGGTTGTATATGTGCCTTTGTTCTTTCTCTTTATGCTACGAAAGATTTTTACATAGAAAGATATTCAGAGTGTTTCAGTGTGGATGAGAGAATAGTAAGAGCAATTATAGAAGTAGAAAGTAGCGGTTGCCCTTTTGCGATTAACAAAGATGGAGACACGGGTCTGATGCAGATATTACCTCCAACAGCAAAAGCACTTGGCTATGAGGGCTCAAGACTTGGATTATTCCTACCAGCTAATAATGTATTCTATGGAACTAAGTTCCTATCCCACCTTCTTAAAAACTACCCTCTTGAAGCTGCGATTATGCAATACAATCTTGGGGAAACGAAATATAGAAAGGGATTAAGAAAACCAAGTTATGTGATAAAATTCAAAGTCGCCTTTGAGGGATTGAAGTGAAATATCTTTTTTATTTCCTTTTAGGAATAGCAACAGGAGTAGTTGTGTTATGTCTAACAAGTTGCACTTCAATAAAACCTTACATAATAAACGGCAAGCATAAAGTTAAATCAATAGAGGTGTTTAAAGGGGACAGGATAACTGTCCCTTTTGATGGCAGACTTATATCTAATTATACTTTGTATAGACTTTTAATGGAGAAGGAGAGACATGAAAATAAAGAATGATATGGAAAAACTTGTAGAGGCACATTGGAAATACATTGAAGGTATGCTTAAAGTGCATGGTGAGATGGAAGATATGATAAAGGTAATTGGCTACCATTATAAAACCGCCTTCATTCATGGGTATAAACATGGAGTAGAGGAAGCTCTTTCAGAGGAATTGGTGAATAAGCTGGTGGTAGAGGAGGAAGAATGAGTAGTATACAAGTAGAAGTGATTTATCGCTGTCACAAAGATTGTGAAGTAGTGAAAAGGTTTAATGAAAAAGTTTTAGTTGTTTTGGAGGATTATGAAACAGAAAAAGTTCACAGAACTTACGAAGTAGAGACAGAAGATATAGAAAATATAAGTTATCTTGAGCAAAGAAAGGCAACAATGCTGAGAGAATTTAACAAAACACTTCTTGCCTATGATAATATTATTTCAATTAAAGTGCAGAGGTTGGTGGGAGTGTAGAATGACCTATTTTAGTGAAGTAAAATATATTTCTACGAAAGATATGATGGAGTCAGAGTATTCTGCACAGGAATTGACAGAAAGAGTAAAAGAAGAATTAATACAATCTGTTTTAAACGCTATGAGACCTTCTATAGAAGTAGATGTAAGCGATTGGTTTGATGAAGGGTCTGATGGGAGAAGGAGTTTAATGGGTAAACAGGTATCTGCAAGGATAAATCTTCCACCTGTAGTGATGGGTGAAGCTACTGTGGAAAGGTTGTAGAAGGAGGGAAAATGAAAATAGAATCATTTGAAGTTGTATGGTTCTTGAACCAAATGGTAGATGAGTATTGTAAGGCACTATTATACCGTAGTGATATAGCATTTACAAGACAGCGCCTTCATGATTTTATAACCACCCAAGATATACCAAAAAGGCTTGTTGAATTTTTTTACAAAGACGAAACAATGAAATGTAAGTATTGTGGTTCAACAGCCTCGATGGATAATAAGTTTCATAATGTGGAATGCTGCTTGAAATGTTACAAAAAAGGGTGGGATAAGGAGGTGAGTGGATGACTAAAAAAGAATTAATTAGTAGATTAAAACAATTTAACGACGATGATTTTATTGTTATTAGTGAGGGTGAGACAGAGTGGCGTAATATTGAGAATGTAGAACGAATGGGATATAACATAGCATTAATACAAGGCACAGAAAGTCCTATAAAAACATATAAGAAGGGGGAGGATAAGGAAGCTAACGCCTTTGATAACAATGGAAATCCTATTAGGTATGAGATAAGATAAATGAAAATCTGGGAAACAATGACAATTAATGGTCGCAAAGTTATAGTAGAGCCTATTCTTGAAGAAAACGGTGGAGGCTTTGAGGCTTACTTAGATGGTGCACACTGGACTTTTAATGGTGATGGAGAAACAGAAGAAGGAGCAGTGGCAGATTTAATAAACTATTGTATGGATGAGAGGGAGACAATATGAAAGCCTTTTATTATGAACGCCTGTTTAGAATTTGCCATAAAATCAGAGAAATATTTGCAGAACATATAACAGAAATCACCTTTACCCCAGATGAGGAAAGTGATTTACTTTTTATAAACATTCATACTAATTCATCAATCAAAGAGTCATTGGATTTACTGGAAAAGTTTGACGAAGAGTATTGGATTGACAATGAAGATGAGGATTTTGAGGTGATTGTGATACCGAAAAAGGAGGATATGGTAGTAATAGCCAAAAAAACTAATGATTGGGCAACGCCAGATGAAACAGATGTTATGAAAGATATAGAGGATTTGAGACGGAAGATTAAAGAGGAGGAAGAATGCTATTGACTGACAAAGAGATAAGAAAATTTGCTGAAGCGGGAATGATAGACCCTTTTGTTGACAAACAAGTTAGAGAGGTAGAAGGGAATAAGGTAGTAAGCTATGGTCTATCTGGAAACGGATATGACATGAGGATTGCAAATGAGTTTAAGGTTTTTGAACTTGGTACTTCTAACTTGTCTCATTATTTTACATCTCCTGCGGTTGACCCGAAGAATTTTAATGAGTCACTGTGTAAAGATTATAACGGGAATATATGTATAATCCCTCCTAACAGTTTTGTCTTAGGAAGGAGTATGGAGAAGTTCAAAATCCCCCGAAACATAATGTGTTTGGTTGTAGGGAAATCAACCTATGCCAGATGTGGAATTATAGTAAACGTCACACCCCTTGAGAGTGAGTGGGAAGGACATGTAACTATTGAAATATCTAACACCTCATCAATCCCCGCAAAGATATATAGCAATGAAGGAATAGCTCAAGTTATATTTTTTGAGAATCGGGGTTGTGAAGTGAGTTATAAAGACAAAGGAGGGAAATATCAAGGTCAAGGTGAAGAAGTAGTTTATGCTAAGGTTTAGTTAAGAAAGGGGGGATGATATTGAAAGATGATAGATGTGGACGAGTTATAAAGCAAGAGAAAAGAAGGACGCTTTCGAAAAATGTTCTTAAAAGAGATGGTAGAGCTGTTCCATTCGATGAACGTAAGATTAAAAGTGTCTTGAACAAAGCCTTCAAGTCTGTAAAAGAGAAAGGGGATGTTAGTAAATTAAGTAAACAAGTTAGAAGGAAACTTATAGAAAGTGATGTCATTACTGTTGAACTCGTGCAAGATATGATTGAAGAAGTCCTCTTATCTAACGGGCTTTGGAATGTTTTTAGAAGTTTTGTAATCTATAGAGAGAAACATAAAGAGAATAGAGATTTAGGAAGTCTCTTGAAGCCTGTTTCCTTAATAGAGGATTATTTAGGCGGCGAGGATTGGGAGATAAAAGAAAACTCTAATATGAGTTATAGCGTGCAGGGTTTAAATAACTATGTTGTTAAGAAAGCTGTTACAGGTTTTTGGCTTAATAGAATTTATGATGAAAGGATTAGGGAATGCCATAGAAGTGGCGACTTCCATATCCATGACTTGGATTTCTTAGGAGCTTATTGTGTAGGATGGGACTTAGAAGACCTATTAATAAGTGGCTTCGGTGGTGTTCCCGGAAAAATAGAATCCAAACCTCCGAAACATTTCAGCAGCGCTTTAGGGCAGGTTGTGAACTTCTTATTTACCTTACAGGGGGAAAGTGCGGGTGCTCAGGCTTTTTCAAGTTTTGACACCTATTTAGCCCCATTTATAAGAAGGGATAAACTTAATGAGGAAGAAGTAAAGCAGTTTCTTCAAGAATTCCTATTCAACATGAATGTTCCAACAAGGACTGGTTTTCAATCCCCTTTTTCCAATCTAACGCTGGACTTAAAAATTCCCGAGTTCATGAAGATGAAGCCTATTATAATAGGTGGGAAATTTCAAAAAGAAACTTATGGCGATTTTCAAAAAGAGATTTATCTACTCAACAATGTCTTCGCTAATCTTTTGATGGAAGGGGATAAAGACGGAAGACCTTTCACCTTTCCCATTCCAACTTATAACATTGGAAAAGACTTCGATTGGGACAATCCTGAGTATGATGTAATATGGAAGATGGCTGGTAAAATGGGAAATCCTTATTTTGCGAACTACACAAATTCAGACATGAAGATAGAAGACACAAGGTCTATGTGCTGTCGTTTGAGATTAAGTCTTAAAGAATTAAGAAAGAGAGGAGGTGGTCTCTTTGGGTCTAATCCGTTAACTGGGAGTTTGGGAGTAGTAACGCTTAACATGGGTAGAATAGGAGCTGTATCAAGAAGCAAAGAAGATTATTTAGAACGACTGGGTGACTTGATGAATGTAGCCAAAGATAGTCTTATTATAAAGAGGAAAGTCGTAGAGGGATTGACTGAACAAGGTCTCTTCCCTTATTCTAAATTCTACCTGAGGTCGGTTAAACAAAACAGTGGGGCTTATTGGAAAAATCATTTTTCAACAATAGGTCTGGTGGGGATGAATGAAAGTATCATAAACCTCCTCCATGCTGGAATAGGTAGTAATAGAGGAAGGGAGTTTGCTGAGGATGTGCTGGATTTTATGCGAAACAGGCTTGTGGGATATCAAAAAGAAACGGGAGATGTGTTTAATCTGGAAGCAACTCCTGCTGAAGGATGTTCTCATTCCTTAGCTTTGAAGGATAAACAATACTTTGGGGAGAGTAACATCAAACTACAAGGAAAGGGTGACAAGGTTTATTACACCAATTCAAGCCAACTACCTGTAGCTTTCACAGATGATTTGTTTGAAATGTTAGACTTACAAGATAGCTTACAAGTAAGGTATTCAGGTGGGACTGTAATACATCTATTTTTAGGGGAAAGTATAGCCGACTGGAGTTCTGTCAAACTTTTAGTGAAGCGGGTAGTTAGTCATTACAAGCTACCTTATTTTACCCTAACTCCTACTTTTTCAATCTGCCCAACTTGTGGCTTCATCCAAGGTGAACATGTAGAGTGTCCGAGATGTAAAGCAACTTGTGAAGTCTACTCAAGGAGCGTAGGTTACTTACGCCCTGTCAACCAGTGGAATAATGGTAAACAACAAGAATTCTCTGACCGAAAAACTCTAAAGATTTAATTCAAAGCAAGTGGGTTTCCTGAAGAAACCCACTACTTCCCTTTAATCAATATCTAAGAAATAATTAAATCATAACATTCTTTTTAATTTCCCATAAATGGTATACTCCATTTGTAAGGTGAAAATTATTCTTTATGGAATGGAGATGTGAATGGACTTTACCGAAGCTGAACAAAAAATCATAGCCCAGATAGAGGAAGATGACAAATATCTGAATTATCTGGCTCGTCTTTATTATGAAAAAAGGTTTTTTGATGAAGTGGCGGACTATCTAAAAGTTGATAAAGGATTTTTTTCAAGACTTTTTTCTGCTTACCCCGAAATAGAAGAAAGAATAGACCAAGAGGTTGCGGGTATTTCGGATAAGGATGCAATAAGAACAAATAATTTAGCCTTACCTGATGGATTAAACATTGTAGCAGATATAATGAATAATAGGGAAACGAAGGATAAGAGGATTTTACTTCAAGCGGCAGCTCTTCACCTTCAATTCTACTTAAAAAGAAAAGAAAAGAAACAATCTTCGGCTGATGATGACTTAGACATACTTTTCAGAAAAATGCAAAAGGAGCAAGATGAAAAAAGCTAATAAGGCTCTTGAAATATGTCTCGACCTTCAGAAAAAATATGAACATGATTTTAAAGGTTGGGTTAGAGATAATATAAATTTTGAGGGTTTAGAGTTAGATTTCTTAACCGACCAACAAATTGACATAGCTGATACTTTACTTGAGAAGCATTACTTAGCAGTAGCTGGTGGTGGTGGTATAGGTAAGACAGCTCTTGGTGCTCTTTTAGTTTTATGGTTCTTATCTACTCATCCTTTTGCCAAAGTTCCCACAACAGCCCCATCTGGACATCTATTAAATGACATTTTATGGAGTGAGATTCCTTTGTGGCTTGCAAGGTGTAAAATAAAAGACTTATTCTACCCCACAACTACCCGACTTCAAATAAAGGGAACGAAATCTTGGTATGCTGTTGCAAGGACAGTTCCTCGTCAAGCAGGGGGAATTTTAAATGATACTTTAGCTGGTTTCCATGCTCCTTATTTACTTATTATTTGTGATGAAGCAAGTGGAATACCTGACCCTGTTTACACCGCTTTGGACGGAGCTCTTACTAATAGTAATGCTTATATTCTCCTAATATCTAATCCTGTTTCAATGGCAGGTTACTTCTATGATGTAGTTAGTGGAAACAGTAGCGAAGGGTATGCAGTGAGGACTTATTCATCTTTAGAAAGTAAACTCGTCTCTGATGGCTATGGAGAAAGAATTGCAGGTAGATATGGAAAAGACTCTCCTATGTATAAAGCAAAGGTAACTGGAAGTCTGATAAAGATGAACGAGGGTGTAATAGTAGCTCCTGATGTATATGACAGAGTGGTTGCTGAAAATCAGATGACACATGAAGGAACTATTGTTTTGGGTGTTGATGTTGGGGGGGCGGATAATAGAAGTGTTATCTGCCATAGAATTGGAAACTCTATAGTCCATTGGGACATTTATGGAACGAGTGATACTGAAGAGTTGGCTGATAAAATTGTAGCAGCTTGGGAGTTCCGCTATCAAAGAAAACATATAACAGTAGTAGTTGATGCGATAGGAAAAGGAGCGGGGGTTTATGATAAACTAAACCACCTAAGACATTTTGATGTTATTGGTCATATAGGTAGTGAACACGCTTATGCAGATATGATATATCAAAATAAAAGGTCAGAGGTTTATGACAGATTGGGTAAGGATTTTGACCAACTGCATTTCCCCGAGAAACCTCCTGAAAGATTGAAAAAAGAACTTTGTAATATAAGATTTGACTTTACAAAAGAAAAGATAGCTTTAGAAGATAAAAGGGTTTTGGTAAGGAGACTTGGGTTCTCAACTGATGAAGCTGATGCTCTTTCATTAACTGAGGTAGTTAAAAGTTTTGTGTCAAGACAAAAACCAAGTTATATAACCAAGAAGGTTGTGTCAAGAATTAGAAGAGTGGAGAGTAAATATGGTAAGTTCGGAAGATTCCTCTAAAAAACGTTTTCCAAGAAATTTCTCATCAAAAAAGGGTGTATTTGACCTATATGGTGAGATGGGTGAAGACTTCATGGGTGACCTCAGAGGTGTTGGAGGACTTAGGATTTATAGAAAGATGAGATGGAATGACCCTGTTATAGGAGGGTTGTTAATGAGAATGGAGTCTATTTTCTCTTCAGTAAAGTGGACTTATGATGGAGAGGAAATTCTAAGTATAGATATTATAAGGAATATTATAAGGGAATTTACATCCGTTTTTACTTATGGTTTTTATGTAGGGGAAATTATCTATAGCTTGAAGAATGGAAAGGTAGTTATTAATGACATTGAACCTCGTGGGCAAATGACAATAGATGAAATAGATGAAAAAGGTATATCTCAAATAAATGGTAATAAGCCAATTCCTACAGACAAATGCTTTTACCTGACTATAATGAGTGAGGTAAGGTGGAAATTTGGTAGAAGTCTCTTGAGACACGTCTATAAGCCTTATTACTATAAGAAGTCTATTGAAGCGGCAGAGGCTGTGGGTGCGGACAGGGATTTAGCAGGTTTGCCTGTTTTGACTGCTCCTGAAGGTTTTGACTTTACATCAGGACAAGAAGGTAACTCCAATTATAGTGAGTTAGTAAAAACAACTCTTGAGTGGGCTGCAGATGTGGTGTCTAACATAAGAAGTGATGAACAAGAAGGTGTTGTTTTACCTTTTGACTGGAATCTTACACTCCTAAGAGGTGAAAAGGGTGGAACTGATACTGACAAAATACTTAGAAGATATAACACCGAAATTTGTGTGGGGCTTCTTGAAAGTTTTGTGGCTGAGGGGGCTTTTGGAAGTTCAACAAGAGGAGCGAGTGAAGTAGGTTATAGTATGTTTTTAAATAGCTGTGAAGGTTGGGTGAGATTTTTTGTAGACAATATAAATAAACAAGTGATAGAAAGAGTGTGTGAATATAATGGTGTGAAGAATGTTCCTGTGTTAAAATACACTCCTGTTAATGCCGAAAATATAAAGGATTTAGCTTCCTATGTAGCAAGACTTGTCAATCAAGAAGTTATTAGTGTAACACCTGAGTTGGAGAATAGTTTGCTAAGGATTGCGAAACTACCAGAAAGGGAAGAAGGAGGAAAGTAATGCCAAATGTCTTTAAAGATAGTTTAATTCCAGACTATGTAAAGGAAGCATATCTTACACAAAAACGGAGAAAGGAGTATCCTGCAAATTACTTCCTCTTGGTATCTCCTGAAGGCGAGAGAAAATTCCCTGTGAAAGACCCGAAGTCTGGAGAGTATCATTATGGTCTTGTAAGGGCGGCGATAATAAGAGCTGCTCAATATCATTATGCTGAAGTAGAGGGTAAAGCGAAGGTTCTTCTTGAGAAGTATTTTCAGAAGAAAAAAGACATAATTTTTAAAGTCATCAATAAAGATAGTGAAGGGAAACAGGTTTTTGGAATTGTGTTGTCTCCTGAAGTGAAGGACAAAGATGGAGATTCTTACACAAAGGAAGCGATAGAAGATGCCTGTTATGAGTTTAACAAAGATTTTATGAATCAGTCTTATAGACATACACATCTATTGACAAAGAACCAAGTGTCTATTGTGGAAAGTTATATAGCTCCTTGTGATATGAAGTTGAGTGATGTTGTGGTGAAAGAGGGGACTTGGTTAATGCGAAGTGTTGTGGATGATGAGAAGTTAAGGAAGGAGGTGAAAGAAGGTATAATCAAAGGATTTTCAATCGGCGGTTTTGGAGTTGAATGATGGGAAAACTATACAAGAAGTTGTTAATTGAAGAGGTTGCTTTAGCAGGCAATCCAATAAATGGTGAGAAATTTTTGCTAATCAAAGATGGAGGTCTTGATATGAGTGATAAGATTAAGTTAGCAAGTTTGCTACTTAGTGGAGAGGATGTGCCAGCAGTGGTTAAGGAGGAGTTGAAGAGCTTTCTTCCTAAAGAGGGAGATAATCTTGTTTTTAATGACAACATAGATGTGACTGTAGATAAGGACATGAAGTATCATGTTAAAAAGAGAGAGATTTCCAAAGAGGACAAGGAGAAGTTGGAGAAGTATGATAAGGTAAAGAAGGACTTAGATGTTGCTGTAGCTGAATTGGCTAAGTTAAAGAAAGCTGACCCAGATACTATCTTGAAGGATGTTCCTCAGGTAATTAAGGATAGACTTGAGAAACTGGAAAAGGATGCGGTAGAAGCTGGTAAAAGGGAAGTAGAAGCTGGGAAGAGAGAAGTTCAGTTAAAGAAAGATGCAATTAAGAAGGACATCGAAATTAAGGTGGGTGAGTCTATTACTAAGGATATCATGGATGTCTATGCGGAAGGTAAGGAAAAGGAGATTAACACCTTAGTTGACAAAATTGTAGGAATGCAGAAGATGTTGAAGGACTTAGGAAAAGGTATAGGTAAGAAAGGCGATGAGGATGTGGAGAAGTTAGTTAAAGATGGGATTGAGAAAATCAAGAAAGATAGACATATAGAAAGTGACGCAGATGCTTATGTTATCTTTTGCAAGGAAAATCCAGAACTCTGCAAAAGTGAGGAGGGTTAGATAATGGAGAGAAATCAAATATTGACTAATTTTGTTTCAGGGGAAAACCTGAATACGAAGGAATATTATGCCATTGGAACTGATAATACACTTTGTGATGCCGATGGAGAGGCTTCTTTGGGTATTATCAAAGATGGTGGACAGGCAAGTGGAGATGTGTGTGTTGGAATAGTAGGTGGTGAGAGTTATGCCTATGTTATGGCTTTGCCGAATGTAAGTATTGCTATAGGAGAACCATTAACAACTTCAGCTGCGATTCAGCTTGATGGTGCTGGTAGTAATATCAGTGGACTTCTTATGAAGTGGATAGCAAGTTTTAATGGAAGATTTCCTGCTTCACATGCTATTGCAGCAGCTTCTGTTGATGGCTTCTTTTTCACAGCACCTTTTGCGTGCACCGTGACAAAAATTAGTGAAGTTCATGCAGTAGCTGGTAATGATGGTTCGGCTGTAGCCGCAACAATAAAAAGATGTCAGGGAACTGAAGACCCTACGGCTGGTGATGACTTGCTTAATACCACAAAGATAGACTTAAAGGGAGCGGCTAATACTGTTCAGTCTCCTGCTTTGACTGCTACAGGTGCTCATCTTGCTCTTGCTATAGGTGACAGACTTTCAGTGGACTTTACAGGAACTTTAACAACTCTTGCTGGTGGAGCGATAACTGTGGAATTGGAATCTACTTTACTAAGAAGTTTCCCATTTGCAATAGCTCTTGAGGCAATCACAGCAGAAGATACTAACAACATAAAGAAACTCATTAGAGTTCGGATTATATAGGGAGGTGATAGAATGCACTGGTATGACCAAATAAATACAGAATTTATCAGAGGCGTAGCTGTAAAATATGAGCAGGAATTAGACTTTGAACCTTTTTCGTTGTTTCCAGTTATAAAGACAAAAAAGAGTTCAGGGAATATAGCCAAGTATGACAAAGGTGATTGGCTTAGATTAGGTAATGTAAATGACTATAAGAGAACAGGGGCAGCTGAGAGTATGGGCGGAGACTATGATGTAACACCCCAGCCTTATAGTGTTGAGGATGTGTCTTTTCACAAAGACATAACTGCAAGAGATAATGAAGAGTCAGATAGTCCCTTTGATGCTGTTGCAGATGGAACAAGGTTTGTTATAAATAGACTAAAACTTATTGTAATCGCTAACTTTGTTAGTCAGTTTATAGCTACTGGTTTATGGGGTTCAGATTTACAGGGTAAAGCAAGTGGCGCTGGTGGAGATTTCACCCAGTGGAGTGATTACACCAACTCAACTCCTATTGATGATATTCTGAAGTTTCAGGATGCAGTAAGAGCAGTGACAGGTTTCAAGCCTAATAGAATGTTAATGACTCCTGACGTTTATAGAGTTTTAAGGTCAAATCCTGATATTAAGGATTCTTTAAAGGTAACGGATGATAAGGTAGTAACAGCAGGGGCTTTGAAGAAACTTTTTGACATGGATTCTCTTGTTGTTTTAGGAGCAGTGAAGTCGACTGCAAAGAAGGGTGAGACTCTTACTTCAAGTAATACAGGTTATTTTGCCACTAAAAAAGTCTTACTAACTTATGCTCCTAACAAGGCGAGCAAACATGAACCATCTGGTGGTTATCATATTTTGAAGACTGCTGGTAAAAAGGCTGATGAAGTGGAGATAAGAAGGATTCCGATGCCTCAGAATAATAACGCTCTAAGAGTTGAAGGTATTATGAATCTTACTCCGAAGTTAATTGCAAGTGATTTAGGTTGTATTCTTTACGACGCTATTGTATAGAGTAGGTAATGACTGAAGAACAGTTAAAACTTGAGATAGGGAGTGAGGCTTTTTTAGACCTCACTCCTGATGAAGTTGCCCATTTTATAAGTGAGTATAGTGATATAAAGCTGGCTGGAATGAAGGTTTTTGAGCTTTTGTGGAAGAAATTTAAACCTACTTATAGAATGGGTAAGCTCTATGAGAAAGAGAGTGATAGGTATAAAGCTTATAAAGAGATTTTTCTTCAGTATGTTAAACAACTTAGTGTAGGAATTCATACAGGTAGTTCTCAAGCTAATATTATTGAGAGGAGCAAGTGGTCAGAATAAACACGACTGTAAAAATATACAAAGAGACCATAACATGGAAGGGTCACACTATAAATAACCTTGTCGGTAGTTATGAAGGCTGGATTGAAGAGGGAAGTAATTTAGTTTTTATAAGAGGAGAGGGTGGACAGATTGGAGTGACTGAGATGGGAAAAGGAACTCTGTTTTTGTGGGATGACTTAGACCTGACTTCTTGTTTCTTTATTGTGGATGAAAAAAGGTGTGATATTGTGCAGAGTTATAGATATATGGATGGAAAGAGTAGATACCATCACACAGAGGTTATTTACAAATGATTAAAGTTGGATATGGAAGAACCTTTAAAGGCGGCAAAGGACAGTTTCGGGCTTGTGCATCTATGGGGATTAGAGCTTTGAAGCTTAAAGAAAAAATATCTCAAACTCTACACGAAAGGGTTGCGGAGAAGGTTTTAGCCAATGTTAATATGACACTTAGACAACCTCCTGTAAAAACTGGGAGGCTAAGACAAAGTGGTTCAGTTTTTGTAGGAAGTAAGTTAATAGGAACAACTAACAATGGCTCAGGAACTCCAGTTACATCAAGAGGTGGTGGGCTTTCTCATAGGATATATCTCATCTATAGTGCATTTGATAAAACCTTTAACTATGCCTACTACCAAAACTATGCTGTAAGAATAGGAAACCCTTTTCATCACCTTTGGATTGAGGCAATGATGGCAAAAAGTAGATTAAAAAGTTTTGCAAGAAAAAGTATGAATGAGATTATAAATGAGCGTGATTGAGCAAATTGGGGACTTTATTGAGCAAAACACGAGGTTCGTGGGTGGGACAGACTTGTTCTTAAACTACCTACCTGAACCTATTAAAGAAGGTGTTGTAACTCGTTTCATTAGTTCATCTGGAGCAGGGACACTAAAAACTGCTTTTATAGTGGTATATTATATATCAAAAGATTGGAGTTTGGGGGATAGAGAAGTTAGAGCTTTGAGGGAACTTCTTATAACCCATCGAGGTCTTAGTGGTATTGGGTGGACGGTTTTGGGTGATGTGGAAGTAGGAAATGAAGGTTTTGATGAAGCGAAAAGACAAGTAACATCTTTAAATTTTAAAGTAAGTTATGTGGAGGAATAGATGGCTGATTATACAGTGCAAGCGATAGCGTTAACAGGACTTGAGCCTGCTTTAGTGGCAGTTGCGTTAAGTGATGCTTTTATAAATGATGGTAGGACTTTTCTTGTTGTGTCTAATGGAAGTGGAGGTTCTATTGATGTGACTATAGATTGCATAGTTCCTTGTAATTATGGTCATGACCACGATATTGTGGTAGCAGTTCCTGCGGGAGAAGATAGGTGGATTGGAGAATTTTCCACTGGGCGATTTAACAGCAGTGAAGGGAAAGTAACTGTAGGTTATAGTGCTATTACAACTGTTACTGCTGGGGCAGTAAGGATATAAAGGGGGGAAATTATGAGTTTTGAATTAGGTCCTTGTCAGGTGCTTTACGATAATGCGGATGTAGGAGCTACTGAAGGTGGCGTTTCAATAAAGATGGCAGAAGCATCGGCTGACTTGAAATCAGACCAGTCTGGTAGTGAGCCTGTAGATACTATAATCACAGGGGTTTCTGCTGTAATTGAATGTAGCTTAGCTTCGATAGATTTGGCTAATTTTGCCTTTGCACATAAGGCAAGTGTTGTTACAGATGGAAATAAACAGAAGGTAGTTATCATACCCAACGTAGGAATGAGCCTTAGGGATAATGCTAAGAAGTTGATAGTTAAACCTTATGTAAATGGGATAGTGACTACTGATGCTAATAAGTGGTTTACCTTTCCATTAGCTGGGATTAAGGCAGATGAAGAGGTTACTTATGATGTAAGCACACAGAGAGTAATTAAAGTAATCTTTATAGCATTTGCAAGTGACACAGGTGAAGTGGCTATTTTAGGAGACGAAACGGCTTCTTAGATGAGTAATATAGTTAATTTCGGTCCAGCTACTATAACATTCGGTGGGTTAGATTTAGGTAATACAGTTGAAGGGGGGCATATCTCCCCTTCAACTATAACCTTAGAACATGTGGATATCTTAGGGAATCTTTTTTATGAAGAAGAGTTGGTTGGTGGAAAGGGGTCTATTAATTTTTATAATTGGGCTGAAGATTTGGAATTAGAAGATTCAATAGACTTGACAGATTGGGGTGTTTTACT